>CBDUSK010000246.1:0-2683 GCA_965369915.1 uncultured Phycisphaerae bacterium | reverse complement strand
GCGGGATTTGGGCAAATCGTGATATGGGACGAACTCGGCGACAAACTAAGAAAGGCTAACGCTCTCGGAAGGGGAACAAATGCCCTGACAATCTCCAGTGACGTAGACGATAACATAGACGTTGCCGGAATTGGTCAAAAATATACCCTCTTCTACGTTGGAACCGATGGCACGATCGCAGGAGTCGGTCTTGCTGCCGGCAGAATCGCCTGGAATATAAAAGCTCAGCCGATCGCCGGCCAAAGAGGAAGCGCTCAAGTCTGGATTCAGCCTGTGTTCAAATCTTATAAAGACGAAAGGATAGCTAAACTTATAGGCAAAAAACTATCCAGCCAGATCGATTTCGAGTCTTCGGGATTTCAACTGGTAATGGGAGAAGGTGATTTTATTCTCATGGGACCCGGACAATATGACAGCCAGCTAAGCCTGGACGATCTGTCTCTTAATTTACAGGGGGATTTCGTCGATATCGAAAAACCCAAAGACGAGCAGCAAAACAGCTTTACTTTAGGCGATATGTTTTTTAAGTTTCACAAAAAAGACGGGCTTGTTATACGGGTGTATCTGATCGTCTTTATGGGGGTGAGAAGTTGATTGCACCGGACCCCGCGAAAAACACATCTTCGACCGTGGCCCTGACCCAGTGTGACGATTACAAGACCGAAAATATTGAAAAGGCAATTCAAAGACAATTTTCTCTGCTTGACCTGAACAAGGCTTTCAGCAGAGGTGACAAGGTACTGCTGAAACCGAACTTCATTGTCCCAAGGCCGCCCGATCTTGCCGTTCAGACCGACCCGGCTGTAATACTGGCCGTTGCACGATTGGTAAAGGACCTCGGCGCAAAGCCGTTCGTTGCCGATTCGCCGGCGTGGAACAACATCGGCGCATGTGTAAATGCTTTAGGGCTCGCCGAGCCTTTAAAAAAAATGGAAGTGCCAATCATGCAGCTTAATAAGCCTAAACGAATAAAGATCGCCGGGACCAGCATCGGTATCAGCACCGTCGCCCTGGAAGCCGACAAGATCATAAACCTGCCGAAGTTCAAGGCACATCAGCAGCTCGGCGCCACTTTCGCCGTAAAAAATATGTTCGGCTGTGTATGCGGCAAGGAAAAGGCCTTCTGGCATTTCGCAAAGGGCAGATCACACGACGACTTCTGCCAAATGCTTATAGGCATATTTCAACTATTGAGTCCCGTGCTGACAATTATCGACGGCGTAGTAGCGATGCAGGGCAAAGGACCAATTAACGGAATTCCCAAACCGCTCGATTTTCTCGTCGGAGGAACCGATCCCATAGCATGTGAGAGAGTATGCTGCGAACTGATAAAGTTCGATCCCGATGACCTGCCGATAATCCGTACCGCCAAAAAGATCGGCTTCGGCTGTGCGGACCTTGAAAAGATAAATATCCTCGGCGACGATCACAAAACCCTTATTTGTAATGATTTTCAGCTTTCCGATCGGACACCGCTCAACTTTTCGTTCCTGCACATCTGCATGAGCGTAACCAAACAGTTGATTTTCCTGGCCAAATCGTTTATAAAGAACCTGAGATGAAACTTATAAACGTTACAATTCTCCTGGTTTTTTCTAACCTCGGATGTGCCGCGGCTCAAAACGGCCCGCCCCGGATCGATCTTCTTTTCCATGGAGCCAGCGATGCTTCCGCCGCTATGGCTTTAGGCAAAGATATGTTTATCGTAGCCGATGATGAGAACAATATACTGCGAGTCTATAAAACACAAGACAGGTCCCTGCCCGTTTCCTCGTTCGATCTGACAAAGTTTCTCGGCACTACCTCGGTTCACCCGGAAGCTGATATCGAAGGGGGAGCGCTCGTGGACGGACGGATCTACTGGATCACCTCCCACGGCAGGAACAAAGACGGCAAGCCACGCCAAAACCGATACCGCTTTTTTGCAACAACCGTCAAAACAAAAGGCAGAGATATCGTTATCGAACCCGCCGGCACCGCCCGCAGAGATCTTATTCACAAACTCCTCGAAACCGATAATACACAGACACTAAGATTGCAGCAGGCGACCCGATTCGATGCAAAGCTCAAAAAAGAGGAACGAAAAAAACTTGCGCCAAAGGTCAACGGACTTAATATCGAAGGACTCTGTGCGTCGCGTAACAAAAAGAGCCTTTACATAGCTTTCAGAAATCCGATACCTGTCGATGAAAGAACCTCGATCGCACAGGCACTGGTAATACCCCTGAACAATTTCAAAGAAGTGATCGACAAAAATGATGACCCCGTTTTCGGCGAACCCATCCTCTGGGACCTCCACGGCTTAGGGATAAGAAGCATGGAATATTCGGCGTTTCACAAAACATATTTTATTATCGCAGGACCCCACACCAGCCGTCGCGAATTCGTATTATACAAATGGTCAGGCAAAAATGATGACCCGCCCGTCCCGGTCCGCAGGATCGAATCTCAAAACAACGATTTTACCCCGGAAGCTCTTGTCCCGTTTAAAAATTCTCCCAAATTACTGCTGCTTAGCGATGACGGCACATTGCTCACCGACGTCTCGGCTTTGAACGATTGCATGGAAGGCGAACTGCTGGATAACGGCAAATGCCCGAATAAATTTCTTACTAATCCAAACCAGAAATCCTTCAGAGGGATCTGGCTGAAACCGTAATAAAAAAGGAGTAACAATGAAAAG
>CBDUSK010000245.1:0-2714 GCA_965369915.1 uncultured Phycisphaerae bacterium | reverse complement strand
CATGCCGTTGCGGCGATGGCGGTCGGTGTTAGCGGCGCGAATAAAACCGATTATCACATTAAAAATGTAGTTCCGGGCAGAGACTTTCCTCTTGAAGGCGAAAATGTCAGGGTTGTTGATATCCGCAATGCTGTTGAAGGTGATAGCCATGGAGGAAAACCCCTGTTATTCAAGCGCGGCATCGAAGTCGGCCAGGTATTCAAACTCGGCACAAAGTACAGCGAAAAGCTCGACGCAACTTTCCTCGGCGCCGACGGCAAAGAAGCACCCTGCCTTATGGGATGTTACGGCATCGGCATCAACCGCATCATGGCTTCGGCGATCGAGCTTGGCAACGACTCCGACGGTATCATCTGGCCGATAAGCATTGCCCCGTGGGAAGTATTGATCACTCTTGCCGGCCAAAGTGACGAGATAAAAGATGCCGGCGAAAAAGTCTACAGCGACCTGCTCGAAAAAGGTGTCGATGTACTTATCGACGACCGTGCCGATACCCGCCCGGGAGTCAAATTCAAAGATGCCGACCTTTTGGGTATTCCTGTAAGAGCGACCATCGGCAAAAAGTCCATCGCCGAGGGCAAAGTCGAACTGAAGCTTCGCAGCGAATCGGAAAGCAAAAACGTCGACGTTGACAAGGCCGCTGAAAAAATCGCCGATCTTGTTAGATCCCTCAAGGAAAAACTGAATCCCTGAAAAAGCTGAGCATGTGGGAAGTTAACGAACCAAAGCCTGTAAAACTGATAATCGGCATCCTCGCCGCCGATGAAAATTCTCTTAACTTGGCGGTGGATACTTTGTTAAATGAATACGGAGATGCTGATTCTAAAAGCACCGTCTGGCCCTTCACTCAGACCGAATATTACAAGGACCAGACCGGGGACAATATCCTGAGACAATTCGTAAGCTTCGATAAGCTTATCGACCCCGGCGAGCTTTCAAAGATAAAACTGAAAACCAACGACATCGAGGAAAAACTGGCGAAAAAACTCGCCCTGCCGTTTCCCAGGCCCGTGAATCTTGACCCAGGCATGATCGAACCGGCAAAACTTATCCTGGCCTCGACAAAAAACTTTTCGCATCGAATTTACATCGGTGATAATATATACGCCGAGCTGACACTGAGCTACTGCAAAGGCGAATGGGAAAGCTATAAGTATACTTTCCCGGATTACAGGGAAACGCGCTACCATGAATTTTTCAGCAGGGTACGAGACCGGCTGGTAGAGCAGCTAAGGGAAATGAAAAACTAAAGTTAAGGAGAACAGCTATTTCGACACTCACTATCCTGGCTATAGCGTTGCCGGCAGGGGCGTTTCTGCTGTCGGTAATTTTGACCGCAGCGGTAAGGGCGCACAGTCTCAGGACCGGCTTTGTCGCCCATCCCGCAGAAAATAGATTCCACGATTCTGTTATCCCCCTGGGCGGCGGGACCGCAATATTTTTGACGATCGCGATAATCCTGCTTTCGGGCGCAGCAGCGGTAAAGTTTCTCGTTGAGCCGGGGCTATTGGGTTTTCTTGATGAATCCGTTACCATCCACACCGAAGGGTTTATGACGAAGATGACCGACCTTTTGATAGTGGCGGGCCTGGCCTTTGTGTTGTATATCGTCGGGCTCATTGACGATAAAAAACACCTCGGACCTTTCGTAAAACTCACGGCCCAGTTTGCCGTCGCCTTAGCTGCTGCATTCTTTGCCGATATCCGCGTGGAGTTCTTCATACATAATACACTTCTGACCTCTTTGCTGTCGGCCTTTTGGATCGTGCTGATCATCAACGCGTTTAATTTTCTCGACAACATGGATGGGCTTAGCGCAGGGATCGCGGTAATAACCTCATCGGTGTTGTTTGTCGCCGCCGCGCTTTCCGGCCAGATCTTTATCGGGGCGATGGCGCTTATCTTTATCGGGACGCTTTTGGGGTTTCTGGTCTTTAACTTTCCACCGGCAAAGATATTCATGGGCGACTGCGGCTCATTGGTCGTAGGCTTTTTCGTTGCGCTCTTGACACTGCGGACAACTTATTACCACGAGGTACAGCAAAGCGGCCTGTATGCTGTGTTTATGCCGTTAGTGGTTATGGCGGTGCCTTTGTACGATTTCCTCAGCGTTACTGTCCTGAGGATAAGCCAGGGCAAAAGCCCGTTCGTCGGCGACACTCAGCATTTCTCGCACCGGATCAAAAGAAGAGGTCTGACCGAAACCCAAACTACCCTTACACTCTACCTTGCGACGCTTTGCACGTGCATAAGCGCGATCTTTTTGTACCAGGTGGACCTGTTAGGTGCAGGTCTTATCCTCGCTCAAACAGTAATGATACTGCTGATGATCGCCATCCTCGAAATGACCGGAAAATGATTGACTTCGAGTAAATGAAAACGACCAGTAATAATTCCAGGCTCATCAATATACTGTTGCTGATGGTATGTCTTTGCGTTCTGGTTTTAAGGGCGATGTATACCGAAAGCCCGCACACCCCGACTTTGAACGCCAACCAGACACTTTCCAACAGCGCACTGAGCCTGCTTATTTCGACGGCACTTTTTTTGTCCGTAGTACTCTGGGTTATTGTCTCGATATTTCAAAAGAAAACTTTTTATCGATTCAGCGGGATAGAAGCAGGCCTTGCGATATTTTTCATCGCGGCGATGGTAAGTCTTATCGTCGCAGCGAATAAAAGGGCGGCCATTACTGATACGGTAACGTTATTGGC
>CBDUSK010000244.1:0-2720 GCA_965369915.1 uncultured Phycisphaerae bacterium | reverse complement strand
ATTGACATCAAGCCTAACAGTTGTCCGAATCCCCTTCGTGTTAATTTTGTAGGACAAGGCTTTCTCCCCGTAGCTATCTTGGGTTCAGAGGACTTCGATGTCCTGGATATTGATGTGGCTACTATTGCGTTGGAAGGCGTTAGTCCGACCCGAAGTGCTTACGAGGATGTATCGAGGCCATTTGAAGGCGAAGAGTGTGAATGTACTACAGAAGGAGCCGATGGCTTTATGGATCTTATCCTCAAGTTCAGGAGGCAAGACGTTCTAAATGCTCTTGAAGCTGCCATTGGTGACCTTGGTGAACTTGAACACAGAACTGATATTCCTCTATATCTTACAGCTATGTTGATAGATGAGGATATAGTTTTAGAAGGAACAGATTGTCTTAGTGTCCGTAACAGAGGACGAATCAAAAGGAAGAAGTAAAGCACAGATTAACTCGTATCACAGGGGCTGTGGGCTTAAAACTCACAGCCCTTTTTTTATTGTCATTCCGGGCGGTTTTGATATATTTACGGGGCGGAGGCTTATAAATTGATTATTGTTTATTGATCCCTTCGGCTTTGCTCAGGGCAGGCATTGATTATTGCAGGGGACTGCTTTCAAGCAGGTAAGATATTGCCTTCGGCGATGGTATTTAAACAGATCCTTCGATAAGCTCAGGATGACAATGGGGGACCTTGCCGAAAAGTGCCTTGACGGGGGAGTGTTTATGTCTATAATGGCCTGCTGTCTTGTTTTGTAAACGTGTTTCGACTATCAATTAGGAGTTTTTAGTAGTGGCAAAGACGAAAAAGAAATCGTACAAGAAGCTGTTATGTAAGAAGTGTACAGGCTTGTGCTGCCGTTATTTTGCACAGCCGATCGACGACCCGGAAGACTGGGACGATTACGACGATATCCGTTGGTTCCTTTGCCATGAGGATGTGACGGTTTTTGTGGAGGACGGGGACTGGTATGTTAATGTCCTCAACAAGTGCAAGTATCTGTCGGATAAGGACCATACATGCATGATGTATGAGAAGCGGCCGAAGATATGCCGGGGCTACAAGATCAAGGAATGTGATTTTACCGGCCGAAGTTACGACTATGAGCTGCACTTTAAGAACGACCACCAGATGGAAGAATATATGAAAATCAAGTTCGGCGAGAATGTGCTCGACAATCTCAAGCCGAAAAAACGGCGTAAAAAGAAAAAAGCGAAAAAGAAAAAAGTGAAAAAGAAATAAAGTGGACAAGATGAAGATACCACCGGTAAAAGGAACAAGAGATTTCTACCCGCCTCAGATGGCGGTGCGGAATTTTATTGTCGACGGCTGGAAGGAAGCATCGCTGCGGAACGGGTTTGTCGAATATGACGGGCCGATCTTCGAATACCTGAAGATGTACCAGGTCAAAAGCGGCGACGAGATCGTCGAGCAGCTGTTTAGTTTTACCGACCGGGGGGGCAGGGAACTTGCGATCCGGCCCGAGATAACACCGACGCTGGCGCGGATGGTGAACCAGCAGATAAATTCGCTGCCCAGACCTATCAAGTGGTTCTCTGTGCCGAGACTCTGCCGGGCCGAACGTCCGCAGAAGGGAAGGAGCCGCGAATTTTTCCAGTGGAACATCGATATAATCGGCGTCGATGACGTACTTGCCGATGCGGAGATAATTTTTACTACTATCGATTATCTGCGGTCAGTCGGCTTAACGTCAAAGGACATCAAGGCCAAAATATCCAGCAGGAAACTACTGGCGGCTTTTCTTATAAACATCGGCATCGCCGAAAACGAGCTGGAATCTTTATATCCCGTGCTTGACAAAAAACCGAGACTGCCGAAAGCCGCTTTCGAGGAAATGCTGGCGAAGGTTGTAACCGATGCGGAAACGGCTGCGAGAATCAAAGAGTTCATGAAACTTGACGACGCAGACGGAACCTCTGATATTGCTCCTGATGATGAGGCGCAGCGCGCGGCACTGGAAGAGATAAACGAAGTGCAAAGTTTGCTAGCGAAGATGGGCATTGGCGATTATTGCCAGTTCGATCCCGGTATTGTTCGGGGGCTTGCTTATTACACGGGTATAGTTTTCGAAGTGCAGGATATTGCCGGCGAGCTTCGGGCGGTTTGCGGCGGGGGCAGGTATGACAATCTTTTAAAGGATCTTGGCGGGCCGGCGGTGTCGGGAACTGGAATTGCGATGGGGGACTGTGTCTTAGAGATCCTGCTGAGAGAAAAAGGGCTTGTCAGGGACGAGGAGCTTGCTGCGCGGAATCTTGACTATTTCGTTGCATATACGGACAGCGAACTTCAGGAAAAGGCGGTCGAAATAATCGCGAGCCTGCGAAGTGTCGGCTTTGCAACTGAATTTAGTTACAAAGGAGGGGGCCTTAAGAAACAATTAAAACAGGCGTCGGCTGTGAATGCGAAAAATTGTGTTATCATCGGGCAGGAATTCATTGATAGTAACGAATTTGTCGTAAAGGATATGGCCACCGGCGAGCAGAAAAATGTAAAAGCCGACAAGTTCATCTCGCAGCTATAATGAAGGTCCTATGTTAACCCAGCCTGAGAGGATCTGTAACTAATATTTTCCTTAACCCGGGCAAAGGATTCTTTTCAATTCAATTTACCTTGTTTTCAGTCCATTAATTAGAAAATCTTTCCTTCCTATGACATACAGTTGTCACTCTCGGCGTAATTGGTATTGATTTCAGCCTCTATTTGCAGGCCAAT
>CBDUSK010000243.1:0-2730 GCA_965369915.1 uncultured Phycisphaerae bacterium | reverse complement strand
CACGACGGGCAGATACTCGATATCCAGCTCGGAAGTTTTCTTAAGGGCCTTTTCCAGCGGCATTTCACCGGCGGTAGTCGCGATGACCGGCTCCATGACATCCAGGGCGATGAGCCATTCGTTTATCTCAGTAGTGGTAAAGGTGTTCCTTATCCCGTCCATGGTGATAGCGCCGATGAGCTTTTCAGCCTTATCGATTACAGGATAATAAAAAGCATCGGTATCGGCGAAGACACCGAGCATTTCCGTGATGGGGGTCTCGGCTTTTATGACAGGCACTTGCGAATCGGTCAGATCTGCGACGCTGTAGGTTTTGATAAGGTCCTCTTCGGTGATGTTCAAGCCGATCTCGCCTGCTTTTTTCATCCCGAACCTGGTGCAGAAAGGACCGACCAACTGCAGGATAAATACACCGGTCACTACCACCATGACGATTATCTGGGCGATCTGGCCCTCGAAACGGCCGCTGGCGGAAATAAGCAATCCCACGGCGATGCCGCCCTGCGGATAGAGACAAAAGCCGAGATATTTCCTTATAACCATGGGAGCTTTGGACCGTACCGAACCGACGTACGCCCCGGCGGTCTTGCCGATGATACTGCCGATAACGTAGCCGGCGACCAAAAGCCCCACCATCGGTGTAACATCAGTAAGATTGAGCCTGGCCCCGACGAGAACGAAGAACAATACATAAACGGGGACCGCGAATTTGTGCACCAACTCGAAGCTTACTTTTGTCCTTCGCGGAGCAAGGTTGATCATGGTAACGCCCAGAGCCATAGAGGCCAGGATAACATCCAGATGAAAGGTGATGGCAAGGCCGATGCTCAGCATCACGGAGCTGATGGAAAAGGCCAGTATCTTTTCATGGTCGTCGGTGCGCTTAACGATCCAGGTAAGGATAAGCCCGATGCCGAGCCCCTGGGCCAGCGAAAAGAATATCTCGGTCAGCGAAAGCAAAACCGCATGCGCAAACGAACTGTCGCCCATGCCGGTAAGGACGCTGGCGATACTTACCGCTATCGCATAAAGCAGCAGGGCCAGCGCATCGTCAAGGGCAACGATGGCCATCAGCATCGCCGACAAAGCGCCGCGGCACTTGTATTCCCACAGTACCTGAAGGGTCGAGGCAGGGTCGGTGGCGGTGCAGATACCGCCGAAGACCACGCCAACGGCTGCTGCCGTTGCAAAATCCGTAAAGTACAGAGTAATACCGAAGCTTAACAGTCCGACCAGGAAGAACGCGGTCACACCTTCGAAGACGAGAATGGACATAGCCTGTTTGCCGAACTTGATGAAAATATCTTTTTTCAGCTCGCCGCCGACCATGAAACCGATGATCCCGAGGGCGAAGTAATTAAAGGGCTCGAATTTTCGAACGGTCTCGATATCAATGACCTTCAGCAGCATCGGGCCGATGACTATGCCGATAAACACATAGCCGACGACCTGCGGAATACGCAGACGCTGAAAGAGACGCGCCCCGACCGTCCCGGCAAAGATCGCAATACCAAGGATCAAAACTGCATTGAGATGATGCGGTTCGAGCCCAGCCGCTAAAATACCTGTAATTTGTTCAGCCATAATATTACCCTGTTAATCTAAGTTAACACGTTCTGTAAACATACGAATAGAAACACCGGTAAGAAATATCAAAAAACAGACGACAGAATCTGATCAGGAAAAGAGTTCAGCTCCCCGGAATTTATATTGTCGGCGAAACGCCGGTAACTGCTTAGTAGTAGTTTGGATCGTCGATACTGGCGTACAGGTCGTCGTCTGAAGTTTCCATATCTTCGGTGGGACCTTTCGCCAGGGCCGTCTCAAGCTGCTGTTTTTCCGGCCCTATGATGCGTTCGAACTCGGCCGGATCAGAAGGCTCGAGCTGATCGAGCATATTCAGCAAACTTTTGATTTTCTCTTCCCTTTCGGCGCCTCTGAACTTTTTCCAGGACCCGAGCTCTTTTTTCAACTGGGCGTAATAAATGCTGTTGTCCACTGCCAGGGCGGGTGTGTATTCCAGGTCGCCCGTAAATAGTCTTGAGGTGATCGAGGCCGAAAAAGCCGGGTCACAAGTCTCGGCCTTTCCCATCAGTTCTTCTGCCTGTGCCGCTGTCTCATCGACGATATCGTACTCATCCAGCAGTTCTGCCAGAGTGATCTTGCCGTAAAGGGCAAGGATATAGTTTTTTGTAACATCGCAGGCAAATTCGTCTTTCCCCCGGGCTATTCGCTTGTGAAGCTTTGAATATGTATCGACGGAAAGGTCATAATATTCCATAGCTTTTTGACTGTAATCCGAGCCTCGGCCGGCGCACTCAATGGCGAACCGGTTAAGTGTATCGGCGGACGGTCCCTCGACCCCGGCGGCAATGGAACGCAGGCGGGTGCTGAGATGCCGGTGGAAATACATGCAGTCTGCCGCGACCGAACCGGCGTCCGCGTAGCACTGGGCCAGACGCATGGCGGCAATATCACGGACAGACTGAGACTTTATCTTCTTATAACTTTTAACAGCCTCATCGAACACCGAATCAACCTGTTCGAGAAACTTGTCGTATTCAGCGTGGGCGTTTTTCAGAGCCTGTCTCAGAGCGGAGATCCTGTTTTGGGCGCTCTCAATATTTCCGCGTATGCCTGTTAGCTGACTTTTCATGGCACTTCGCTGCGGTGAGTTTTGAATATTGTCGATTTCCTGCTGCACGGAGTTAAGATCGGCCTGGAGTTTTT
>CBDUSK010000242.1:0-2733 GCA_965369915.1 uncultured Phycisphaerae bacterium | reverse complement strand
GTAAAGCTCCAGATCAAACCAGAGGTGATCTCGTAAGCATTAACTGAATCGATAGCCCAATAATAAGTAGTATCAGCGGCAAGATCCGGATTGAAAGTCGCACCCGCCTGATCGCCCTGGTATTCAGAAGCATCAGGAGTCGGGTCCGTCCCGAAGTAAACCTGGTTACTTGTAGAATCACTCCCCATTGTCCAGCTAAGGTCAGCATCTACGCTAACGTCGGTCGCTCCGTTGGTCGGACTCAATATGCTTGCCTGACCGGGAACCGGTCCAGTTCCCGGATAATTAATAAACATCTCGTCAATATAGATCGTATCCAGCACTTGGTTAGCCTCGCTTTGATCATTATCTACGACCCTTATATAAACGGTTCCACTCAGACTTGGCAGAGCAAAACTCTGGAGCGAATCATCATCAATGGTCTTGATAACGGTCAACATATCAATATATGTTGAGTCATTCGTAGAGTATGCAAAGGTATAAGTATCACCTTCAGCGCCGGTATCTGTACCATATGCTTCCACATAAAATGTTACCGCATCACCACCGGTAACATCGATCGTCCATTTATGTTCAAGGAATGAATGCTTTTTGCTTGGGTTGCCGCCAGATAGTACTTCCTCTATCGATTCATATGTGTCATCGCTTACAAGAGTATCGCTATAGGAACCGCTCCTGGTACCATCTACATCAATATCGGCATTTGCAAAATTATCTACCGGCGCAGTAAGCCCGGGCAGTGTAGTTGCTGATGACGAACCGGATACAACCGTTTCATTATTATTGACGGATTTATCGCGTGCCTTGACGCGGTATGAATACAGTGTGTTGGCCGAAAGGGAAGTATCTTCATAGTCGATATTATCCTGCCAGCCGCTGTCATTACCACCGCCTGCCGTACATTCGAAGTAATATTCCACGCCGTTGGGGTCGGTTGCGGTCGTACATGCCATGGCAATTGAAGTGCTGGAAGTTGCGTATGGTGCTACAGCAAAAGTAGGGGCGGGACTCGGCGGAGTTGTATCGGTTCCCGATACTGCAAATACGGCAGTAACGGATTTATTCGCATCCATTGTCAGCAGCAGCGGATTATCCGTACTGTAGGCATCGTCTTGCCACCTGACAAATACTGAACCGCCATCAGGCACAGCGGTTAATTCAACGATCTCACCATCTCCGAATCGTGTCCTGTCGGGATCGGCGGTAACGCTGCCTGCACCGGTAACCGAGGTATTTAGAGTAAAGGTTACGGCATCGAGTTCGGAGTCAACAAAATCCCACCTGTCCTGGACGAAAGTTCTAAGCGAGGCAAAATCCCCCGGTGCTGCCGTGCCTTCCGGGAAAGGTTCAAGTGCAAGGTCAGTAGATATAGCTGTTTCGACAGTATTGATCAATGCGATAACATTAGCTGCTTGCAAAGGTCCGTCAATGATCGCGCTGTAAATACCGTAATAATCCGCCTGAAATGTGTCATACCCGTAAGGTATTCCGTTCGGATCCAGTTCCCAGAGCAATCCTTCTTCAAAGCTGGCGCCTCTATTGTCAATTATCTGCATGCTTGTTGCGCCTCCTGTAAATGCCGAGTCGAGGTCCCACGGGAAATACATCCTCGGTTGTTGATACGCAGGATCCATAATATTCGGGTCCGGCCCATTTGCCCAGTCATAGTACAAGAAGTTATTACCCTTGCCGAAAGTACTGTCGGTATTGGAAATAAAGTTCTCAACAGCACCAAACTTTAAGAGTTGGTCCATATCCACTATCTGAGGCGTCTGTATGAGCCAGTTAGCAGGTGTAGGCGCATGATAACCTAAAAGATTTGGGTCAACTGGTACGCCACCTATAAGATAGCCTTCTGGATATGGCATATAATTAGGATGGTCGAAGGGATACCAACTGAATTCGAACGGGTTGGTTTCTTCTTCACGTGTCTTTTTTACCTCACCGCCATACTCGGTGAGCTTATAGAGGAAACCGTAATCGTGCCTGTCGGGCATGTGGTCCTCGAGGAATTCTTCATCGACCTGTTCGACGTTGCCGTACAGTCCCATATAGTCAAAGCTCGACCCGAAGTTAGTACTTATATATACCTTAACCCAGTTAGCACGGCTGGCAACAACCCCTGCATCATTATACACATTCCATGAAAGTCCTTCTTTGATCAGGGCGTTGTCACTTCCGCATTCAAGGCTGAGTTTCTTCTTGCCGCCAAACCGTTGGCCCTTCGGCGTAAACCCGGGCCGGCTGATATCGACCTTTATGGAGAACTTCTGCGGGTCGGTCTCGTCCGGCAAGGCGGCGTCGCTTTTTCGGCGAACAGCGATACTGATCCACGGCCCTGTGTCGGTTTCTGCAAGATATGCCTTCCAGTATTTATGCACATAGACGCCCTCTATCAGATCAGGAAAAACCGAACCGGTTTGTTTATCATCCGAAGAAAAACGCATGTCTTCATAGTCGTTCGGTTCTGTCATATCCATCATGATATAAAACTCATGGACCATGCTGACGTCGAACATGTTTTCCGGGGTTACAGCCGCGGCTGCATCAGGCGCACAAAGCGAACAAACCGCTGAAACAACGACTAAAACCACAAGACTTAACTGTAGCTTTTGAACTTTCATCACACTCTCTCCTTCTAAAAAACAGATTTAATTTCAATCATTTTCTCAATATTTATAAGTTCTGAAAAACGTTTCGATCTCCTTTAAGGATTTACATTACGGTCTATTA
>CBDUSK010000241.1:0-2733 GCA_965369915.1 uncultured Phycisphaerae bacterium | reverse complement strand
CAGAGCACTCGCCTAAGTGTCCCAAGTCCCTGGTTATGCTCCGGGCTGTACAGCTTTGCTTCCTTTCGTGTTCCGCTTGCAGGGATATCGATAGCCGGAAATATCCTTGCCTCTGCCAGGGACCTATCGAGAACAACCTCGCTGTTACCAGTCCCTTTGAACTCTTCGAATATCAACTGGTCCATTCGCGAACCGGTATCGGTCAGGCATGTGGCGATGATAGTTACTGAACCACCGTTTTCAATAGTACGTGCAAGTCCGAACAGTCTCCGGGGAATCTCCAATGCTCCGGATTCCAGTCCGCCGCTCATAGTACCCCCTCGCCGACCGCCTCGGCGACGGCCCCTGTTATTAAATGCTCTTCCGATCCTGGTAAGACTATCGATCAACACCACAACCTCGCGCCCGCATTCCAGTTCCGTCTGCACATGACAAAGCATCAACTCGGCAAGTTCGACATGTTCCTCGACGCTTTGGTCGCTCGTACTGGCTACCACTTCCGCGCTCGTTGCTGTCCTGCGAAACTGCGTCACTTCTTCGGGCCGTTCATCTACTAACAATACGATAACACGGCTGTCGGGCGAGCATTCATGTATCGCGATCGCCATCTGTTCCAAAAGCACTGTCTTACCAGCCTTAGGCGGCGAGACTATCAACTGACGCGTACCCTTACCTATCGGCGTGATCAGATCTATTATCCGCATACTCTTATTACCGCAAAGCCCAAGCTCGAACCGCTGATGCGGATCGATCGCTGCCATATCCGAAAACCTCGGCCGTTTCTCAAAAGCCTTCGGCTCCAATCCGCAGAGCGTCTCTATCGATACCAGCCGAGTTTCACCTTTCTTTCGTTTAACCTGACCTGTAACAGATGCCCCTTCACAAAGGGCATATCCCCTGGCCAATTCCGGCGATACCATTATCTCGAATCGGCCTTTACGATAAGACCGATCGGAAGTCCTGACCGCAAATTGCCCCCTGCCTGTATGTTTCAGTATTCCGCTGATTGTTTCTGACATAAATGGCCCCTACTGGCTTTTCTATAAAATTAAATAAAGGTAAGCTGACTGAATATCATACAATATTGATATGTATTAGCAAACAGTTATTATTTACCCTCTGATCTTAAATGCATCACGAACCCAAAACCCAAATGTCATCCTGATTGTAACGAAGCCGAATAGAAGGACCTGCTTAAATAACATCGCCAACGGCGATTCCACCAATAATCAATTATCAATAAACAATTATCAATTAAAAGGCCCCCCATTGTGGAACGTCCGGCGGAGTTTTTCTGTTTTCGGTCAGCGTTTTCCTATCGAATCAAAAACTTCTAATCTCTGCTTCTGGAAAACTTCTGTATCCGCCGCCCATCGGCTTCGGCAATATAAATATTACCCTGCTTGTCCACCGTAACCGAATGGGACATTATAAACTCGCCAACCCCGGTCCCTGTTTTGCCGAACTTCGCGATCACTTTACCATTGCAGTTGACAACATAAACATTATTCGACTGGCCGTCGGCAATATAAACGCGCTTTTCATCATCGACATAAAGCCCGTAAGGTTTGCCTAAATGTGTCCACTCGTCGAGAAACTTACCGTCTTCGTCGAAGATCTGCACGCGGTTATTATTACGGTCGGCCACATAAACCCGCCCATCCTTATCTATTACGATATTATGCACAAGGTCGAACTCGCCAGGCCCGCTGCCCTTTGTCCCCCATGTCTGCTTGAACGTTCCATCGCTGCCAAATCGCATCACCCTCGTATTAATGTAACCGTCTGAAACATAAATATCCCCATTGGGCCCTATCGCAACATCCGAAGGCCGGTTAAACACATTGTTACCGGTACCGCTAACCCCTTCTGTCCCAAGCGTCATCAAAAGCTCACCGTCGAGCGTATACTGCCGGACAACATGCCCGTTTAGTTCCGTCACCCACACCTTGTCGTCGAACACTCGCAGTCCATGCTTACGCTCAAAACCGGACCCCCACCTATCAAGGATTTTCCCATCGGCGCTAAACACTACAATGCTGTCTTTACCAGCCGGCGCATAAACCCTGCCCTTACTGTCGATCCCTATCCCTAATATCCTGTCAAGGGGAACGCCGTCTCCGAAACTGTCCCAAACCCCAGCCGGCCAATACTCCAGCCTCTCGTCCTGCCCGCACGACATAACCGACTGACATCCGCCAAAAAAGATCACTGCCAAACCACAAACCGCCAAAAATATTCCTCCAAATAAACGCATAAATATCTCCTTTAAATTCACCCCATCATTTTATAAATCGCCGAGTTAATTATTGTTCTTTCTAAGCTTTTGCTTCTTGTTCATTTTCGTTGTTCTTGTTGCAATTAACAGTACTAACCTTATGATAACATAATATAAAACAAAATAGCTAACTCCGGTACCGATAATAACAATTAAAATAGTTTTGTATTTTTCCATAGACCATGTCAATACCAATAATAATACACAAATGCCCGCTGTACAACCCACTATTAAGAGGGCTGGTATTATTGCCATAATTGCTCTAATCACATTTCTCATTTGGGATCTATCGTTTCTTTTTTTTTAGGACTAATTTTTTCCCTTTTCAAACCTTTCACCTCACCATTTTATAAATCGCCGATTTACCTATTAGCCTTTTTCTTCGTCCTTATCCATTACATTGCCCAAAAACCGTTCCACAGATATGTTAAGTGTATAAAAAATATCCACGTTTG
>CBDUSK010000240.1:0-2735 GCA_965369915.1 uncultured Phycisphaerae bacterium | reverse complement strand
CCGGTATTATATTAAGAGCCTATAACCTCTAATTTACTTTTTGATATGCAGGGGATTATCGAATGGTTTTGACCTGGGCCAATCAGATCACTGTTCTGCGGATATTTCTTATCGCTCCCTTTGTGATATGCATGCTGAAAGCCAACGCCCCCGACACCGGCCGGTCGATGCGCTACATCGCGATCGGTATCTTCATATTCATGTGTATCAGCGACTTCCTCGACGGCTACATGGCCCGTGTTAAAAAACAGGTCACCTCGCTCGGGGCGTTTCTCGACCCTCTCGCCGACAAACTCCTGATGACCTGTGCCTGCGTACTTCTTGCCGCGACAAAGACCGCGATAAAAGGCTTTGAACTTCCCGGGGCGGTGGTCGTGTTCATCATCGGCAAAGATATGTTCCTGCTGTTCGGCTTTATCATTGTCTACCTGGTTACGGCCCAGGTCCGCATCGAGTCGGTTTGGGTAGGCAAACTCGCCGCCGTTCTACAGTTGTCAATGGTAGCGGCGGTTCTGATAGCACCGGAAGTGTCCCCGTTTTTTCCCGGCTGGGTCCTATTCACAAGGCTCCTGTGGTACTCAGCGGCCGGGACGGCAATTTTGGCAACCCTTATTTACATCCGCACCGGAATACGGTATATTGAAGAGTTTGAAACCCGATGAATCGGGACCGGTTGTGCCCCCCGGAAAAACAGTTACAAACACAGTCTTGAGCAAAATGAGCATGATCAGCGAAATTCCGGAAGTTTTGGAAGACCTCAAAGCCGGCAGGATGATCGTCCTGGTCGATGATGAGGACCGCGAGAACGAAGGCGACCTCGTTTGCGCCGCGGAACTGATAACTTCCGAAACCGTCAATTTCATGGCGACGCACGGCAGGGGGCTTATCTGCCTGCCGCTTACCGGCCAAAAGTGCGACAGCCTGGCCCTGCACGCCCAGTCCGCCGAAAACACCGCCCGCCTCGGGACCGCATTTACCGTCAGCGTCGATGCCGGAGAAGGCATCACTACCGGGATAAGTGCCGCCGACCGGGCGCTCACAATAAAAGCAACTGTTGCCGATGATGCCAAACCTTCTGACCTTGTTCGCCCTGGACATATCTTCCCGCTCCGCGCCCGCGAAGGCGGTGTGCTCGTTCGTGCCGGCCAGACCGAAGGGGCGGTCGATCTGATGACTCTTGCGGGGCTCAAACCAGCCGGGGTCATCTGCGAGATCATCAACGATGACGGTTCGATGGCAAGGGTGCCCGAGTTATTGAAGTACTGCAAAAAGCACGGCCTGAAGATGACCTCGATCGCAAAGCTCATCGAATACCGGCTTCAGAACGAAAGACATATAAAACGCGTTCAGACCGTTAATCTGCCCACGGACTACGGCGAATTCAAGCTCATCGGCTATGAGGCCCGCAATTCGCCGGAACCGCACCTGGCATTGTGCAAGGGCGGCGTCGGCGAGCTGGACGATGAGGGAAATGCGATCATCCACGACGAGCCGGTCCTGATACGTGTGCATTCCGAATGCATGACGGGGGACCTGTTCCACTCGCAAAGATGCGAGTGCGGCTACCAGCTCATAACGGCGATGGAGATGATCGAAGAGGCCGGCAAGGGCGCACTGATCTACCTGCGGCAGGAAGGCAGGGGCATCGGTCTGGTGAATAAGCTCCACGCCTACAAGCTTCAGGAACAGGGCCTCGATACCGTCGATGCGAATATCGAACTCGGATTCATGCCCGACAAACGTGACTACGGCATCGGCGCCCAGATCTGCCGTGACCTTGGGCTGACTAATGTCCGTATCCTTACGAATAATCCGAAGAAAGTCAGCCGGCTCGAAGTTTACGGGATCAAAGTCTCCGAGCAGATCCCGCTGAAAGCCCACCCCGGCAAACATAATATTAACTATCTTCGCACCAAGAAACGCCGGCTCGGCCACATTCTCGATGAGGACCTGTAAGGCCTTGTCAGGTGAAACCCGACAGCCCGTGGGGTAAGTTAATCTGCACTGAAAACGCCGTTTAGCCGATATTATTCGTATGACGGCGAGACTATTTGAAAGACTGAAATTGAAGATCTTTATATTGCTGAATCTCATCGTGTTTTTCCTGGCCTTATCGTGCGGCTGCGAACCCGAGATGGCCTCTAAGCCTTTCGGGTCGGCGACTAACATAATCAAGAAATATGCACCTAAGAGAATCCGCATTATAGGACTTACCGCGATCGTCTCTGAAACCGGCAGCAGGCGGTGGCCGAAAATAAAGGCTTATGTGGACCTGCTCGATGAATATGATTCCCGGGTAAAGTCTCCGGCCACCTTCCGGTTCGAACTCTATGAGTTTGCCCCCCGTACTTCGCGTTCCAGGGGGAAGCGGATCTTGGCCTGGGACGATTTCGAGCTTAGCAGCCCGGCTAAAAACAACTCTTACTGGCGGGACCATCTAAGGGCCTATCAGTTCGAGCTTTATCTTGATTTTGAACCGGCAGGCGGCCAGGAGTTCATACTCGAGGCGACATGTATAACGCCGAACGGCAAGCGGCTGAGCAATATCCGCCTGATCAAGTATCAGAAATAACTGCCTTTAGGGTGGTAAGATCAAATCCCTTATTTAGTTTTCAAGCAGCAAATTCCCATTATTTTGGCCATTTTTAGCGCGGAGGTTTTTTCGGATACAAGGCCTAGGCCGAATTCAAAACGGATCTGTATCGTTATACTGTGAGTATTTGAATCTCGGCCGT
>CBDUSK010000239.1:0-2786 GCA_965369915.1 uncultured Phycisphaerae bacterium | reverse complement strand
ACCCAAATTAGAAAAGGCTCGAACAGTAATAATCGACGATGAGAACGCACCCGCAGGTTCGGTGGAGATTGTCTGGCGAACCGTGCCGTTAGGGCACAAAGATGAAGTTGTACTGGATTTATTAAGTTCCGTCCTTGGCGGCGGCAACAGCAGCAGGCTCTACCGCGAACTCGTCGCAGAAAAACAACTTGCCGTAAGCGCTGATTCTTATACCTACAACATGCAGCATGACGGGTTTTTCTTTGCGGAAGCAATGCATGAAGCGTCAAAGGACCCGAATGAAATAATAGATATTATTCAAAAACATATCGAAAAGGCCGCAAGCAATGGTGTTACAGGATCCGAGTTCGAAAAAGCAAAGAACCAGATGCTTAAATCGCTCGTTACGGACAACCTTACAATAGACAGCAAAGCATATGTTATCGGCGAAGCTGCTGTTGTCATCGGCGATACATCAAGTGTAAACACTAAGATCGATCGGATCAAATCCGTAACCACCGAAGACATCAGGGCCGCCGCAAAAAAATACCTCGTAGATAACCCGGGGATTACTTTTATTGTAAAACCGAATACAAAAGGAGCCCTGGCCGGTAAGAAGGACGATGAGGATGTGCCCATAACGGCCCAGCGGGAAGAAACAGCACCTGCTCCCGGGCGCAAAGGCGTCTCTCGGCCGAAAACTTTTCCCGAGAAAGCGCCGTTCGGAGAACTTAAAGCCTTTAAATTCTCTCCGGAATACAGCTCTGTTAAGCTTGCCAACGGTCTGAAGGTAATGGTCGTGCCGAATCACGAGGTACCGTTTGTAAGTATTAAACTCGGCTTTTTAAATGGTTCCTGGACCGAAGATAAGCCCGGGACCGCTTCGATGGCCATGAATATGCTGACCAAGGGCACGGCAAAACACAGCGAAGGCGAGTTGGCTGAAGAACTCGAACGCTATGCCATATCACTTCGGGGATCAGCAGGAATGGACACAAGTCATGTTCAGGCAAACTGCCTGACCGAACATGTCGACCGGGCCATGGAACTGTTGACAGAAGTCGTACTCGAACCTGCTTTCGATGAGAGTGAATTTGAGAAACTCCGAAAACAGGTCATTACCGGCCTGTCAATCGAGGAAAAGTCGCCGGATTATCTTGCAGACAAAGAATTACGGCAACGAATCTACGGAGAACATCCGTACGCAAGAACAGTAACCGGCGAGGTTAGCGACGTTATGGCATTGCAGGCAAAGGACCTTAAACTCTGGTGGAAAAAGTTTGCCCGGCCCGACATGGCGACTCTTATTTTCGCCGGTGATATAAAAGAAAAAAAGGCGGTCCTACTTGCCCAATGGCTGCTTGGAAAATGGGAAACAACTGCGCCTCAGCCAAAAATCAAACTTACTGAATTTCCCCAGTCACAGGATACACACATATACATCGTGGATCAGCCCGGGACCATGCAAACCCAGATACGTATCGGACAGTTAGGTATTACCCGGCACGATCAGCCGGATTATTTTATAAGCAGAGTGGTGAGCAATTATTTTGGCTGGGCCTTTAACAGCCGGCTCAATGAAATCATTCGTGTTAAAAAAGGCCTGACTTACGGAGCTCACGGCAGCTATAACGCCAAGAATTTAGGCGGCGAGTTTATAGTCAGCACCTTCACAAAAACCGACTCGACCGCAGAGACTATTATAACCGCGATCGGCGAGATAAAACGGCTCCAGACCGAAAGCCCAACCGGCAAGGAATTAAATGACAGCAAAAGCTATTTTGCCGGCAGTTTCGTAAGAAACCGTGAAACACCGCAGCAGGTCGCAAGAGATCTCTGGCTCATCGAATCACAGAACTTAGGAACCGACTATCTTGACAGACTGCTGTCCCAAATAGCAAACACCACCGACAGTGATTGCCAGGAATTGGCGCAGAACACTATCAATTCTGACAAGATGGTAATAGTAGTTGTCGGCGATGCGAGCAAGATAGCGGAAGAGATGGAAAGAATCGCACCGGTAACAGTAATAACAGAACAGAAGGATTAAACGAGCCGGAAATTACCGGTCAAGATCGAAAAGGTCCATCCACCTGTCTGTTTCGGAGTCCGTAAGTCCCCGGCGTTTCTGTTGGGGCTCCGGAGTAGGTTTTTTCCGGTCGAGTTGCCGGATAACTTCCTGAAAGAAAAGCTCGGACCTGATACAAACAGCTTTTCGTTTTTCGGCAGCGGCCCGGAGTCTTCGGTCGGTGCTTACGATCAGAAGGCTTTTCGGCGCGGAGTTATCAAGTATTTTTTGTTCGATGACGGAGTCGGCGTCGGTGTCAGTACCGGAAAAATACACTTCGAGGTTGCCGAATCCGCCCAGATTGCTTTTGTCCGGAGGTCCGAGTCCGTCGAAAACGATGTGTCCGTGACTTCGGATGCGTTTTAAATATTCCGACAAGATACGGGATAAGCCGGCTTCGGTGAGTGTTTCGAATTCCTCATCGGTTTTCTGGATCGACCTTAGCAGATTGTAACCATCGATGATAACCGGCATATCCGCTACTCCGCCGAATACCTTACTTCGCCGGCAACGATGGTCTTTTCCACCCTGCCCTTTACCTGCCAGCCGTTATACGGACAGTTTTTGCTCTTGGAGCGGAATTTGGCGGTGTCTATAACATATTCGGCATCAGGATCGATGATCGTAATGTCTGCCCTTCCGCCTTTCGACAGAGTGCCTTTATCGACTCCGATAACACCCGCCGGTTTATATGTCAGCATCGCTATCAGTTCGGACCAGTCGATAATACCCGGCTCGA
>CBDUSK010000238.1:0-2909 GCA_965369915.1 uncultured Phycisphaerae bacterium | reverse complement strand
GTGATAGTATGTGCGGCGGGTAAGAGTGCACGTTTCGGCGGTGACAGGAAGAAGCCTTTTATCGAAGTGAACAGGCAGGCGGCTTTTTTGCGTAGCCTGGGTTTTTTCACGAAGCGCGAAGATGTCAAGCAGAAGATATTAGTCATCTCGCCGGACGATCAGGAGTTGGTAGAGTTAAAGTGGGGGGCGAACCTTGCGTTCGACCAGATAAAAGTCTGTCAGGGGGGCGCCGAGCGTTTCGAGACGGTGTCTAAAGCGCTGGAATTAATAAGAGACGATATCGATCTGATAGCGGTTCACGATGCGGTAAGGTGTTGTCTTACGGACTCCTGGGTGGATGAAGTGATAAAAAAGGCTTCAGAGACGGGGGCTGCGATGTTAGCGTCTCCGGTGGCCTCGACGCTGAAAAAGGTCGAGGGCGGCAAGGTCGTCGAGACGGTCGCCCGGACCGGGGTTTACGAGGCCCAGACGCCGCAGGTATTCGAAGCGAAGCTTCTCAAAGAAGCATATGCCAACCTTGAAAATGTGGATAAAAGGATGATAACTGATGATTCCGGGCTTGTAGAGGCGCTGGGGCATGAGGTTTCGATCGTGGAGACGGACAGTTCTAACATCAAAATCACGCGAAAAACCGATGTTGTGATAGCGGAAGCTATAATAAAGTCCCGGCCGAGACGGAAGCCGGACGGTCCGGTGGGGCCTTATGTAGAGGCCCAGTGGTAATGATCGGGATAATTTTTTAATTGCCTGATTTGGCTTGACAAGTCGGCTGGAAATGTTATTTTTACCGGTTGAAGGACAATTCTCCACTTGAAATTGAAAGGAGTTTACAATGTCAAGAAAAGTTTTCGTTGGGGCTGTGTTATTATTTGCGGTATCGATCTCCGGTTGTTTTGAGCAGAAGGTCAAGGACGATCCGCGATTTCGGGCGGACCCGGCCCAGGCCGAAAAGGTGACAGGTGAAGGTTTTATAGTTCCCGGGGCAGAGGAAGTAGATCTTGTTGAAGATATGGCGGGGCGGCGTAACGGCTACCGCGAGAGTCTCAAGGCGCTGATAGATTTTTACGAGGCAGCCGGTGACGCGACAAAACTGGCATGGGCCCAGAGGGAATACGCCCTGATGCCTCAGTACCGTTACCTGATGCCGGGTGAGGCTCTTAGGGCGGACCTGCAGGCGACAGATTCGATAGATATTGCGGACGAGCTGTATGCCGAAGCAGTTGATCTTCATAAAGAAGCCGGTGGTTTGTTAATAATCATCGATGAGGACAAGCTTCGTATCTCGCTCAACAAGTTCAACCAGCTTATCGAAAATTATCCGTCGAGCGACAAGATAGACGATGCGGCTTACAAAGCGGGCAGGATCTACAGGCATTTTCAGGACTACGAGATAGCGGCGGTTTATTTCCAAAGGGCGTTCCAGTGGGACGCGAACACCCCGTATCCGGCGAGGTTCAGGGCGGCATATATTCTGGACCGTAAGCTGAACATGAAGTCCGAGGCGCTTGTGCTTTATCAGTTGTCGCTGGAGAAGGAATCTCGCTATGAGGACAACGCCGAGTTTTCCAGAAGGCGGATCAGAAATCTGACCAGGCCAGCCAAGCAAGCCGAAGAAGACGAAGACGAGGAAGAAGCCAAGCCCTGAGAGCGAGGGATGATAAAGAGTCGTTAGAAACGATGCATTGAAATATTAACCCGGGCCTGTTCATTTTGCAGACAGGCCCGTTTTTTTTCGGCTAATATGCTAACAGAGTTCGAAAAGAAGATTTCCGGGTTTATTAAATCGGCGGGTCTTTTTAAAGACTGCCGGAGAAGCCTTGTTGCGGTTTCGGGAGGAGCGGATTCGGTTGCGCTGATGTTTGCGCTGGTGCGTCTGAAAGAAGCAGGCCAGATCGAGGCAGACATTTTGGGCGGGCATATCAATCACAATCTTCGCGGAGCCGAGTCCGGAAGGGATCAGGAATTTGTCGAAGAGCTTTGTCGCAGGCTGGGTATAGAGGTGAAAACCCGCTCGGTGGATGTGAGGAGTTTCGCGGGAGAAAATAAGCTTTCTATCGAGACGGCGGCAAGGAAACTTCGATCAGACGGTCTTATAGCTATTGCGAAAGAGAACAACTGCGGGTCAATAGTTACGGCCCATCATATGGATGATAACGCCGAGACGATGGTTCATCGGCTGATGCGTGGTACTGGTTTTCGCGGGCTTGGCGGTATCTGGCCGGAAAAAATCTTCGATGATGTTAAAATTGTCAGGCCTATGCTTTGTATCAGGCGAACGGAGGTCATTGATCACTGCAAAGCGAGCGGAATCGAATGGCGTGACGACCATACCAATATGGACACTTCTTTTAAGCGCAACTGGATCCGTCATGAGTTGATCCCTTACCTTGGACATGGTAAGAGTGGACTTGAACAGGAGCTTTGGAAACTGGCATCGTCGGCGAGGAGACTTAATCGGCGGATCGAGAGCGAAAGCAACGATGTATGGGGAAGGCTTTATCTTGAGACGGGCAAAGAAAGCGTAGCGTTTGACAGGAAGGAGTTTTGCCGGCTGGGTGATATGATAGCCGCCGAGGCCGTAAGGCGGGCGATCGTGCAGGCGGGCAGCGGCGAGAAAGATATAACTGAATTTCATTATAAAAGTATCCTTGAACTCGCAAGGGGCGGACGGAACGGTAAGAAACTGGAACTTCCGAACGGATTCATCGCGGGGGTTGAGTACGGCAGGATCGTTTTTTATAAGCGCACGGAATCTGAAGAAAGATCCTTTTATATGGAAGTACAGGTCGAGATCGACGACCATGTTGAGTTTGAGGGCAAAAGGATCGCCGCGAAGGTGCTTGATGCCGCGGACTGTGATATTGAAGAATTTAAAAGAAAAAAAGACAGTTACGTCGAGTGGTTCGATC
>CBDUSK010000237.1:0-2919 GCA_965369915.1 uncultured Phycisphaerae bacterium | reverse complement strand
GCAACGAAGTCAACTTCCTGTTCGGTGTTATACCTGCTTAAGCTGAATCTTATCGAACCATGGGCGGCAGTAAAGGGTACACCCATCGCCCGAAGTACATGTGAAGGCTCCAGGGAACCGGAAGTGCAGGCAGAGCCGGAACTGGCACAGATGCCGAATTTGTTGAGCAAGAGGAGAATGGCCTCACCTTCGATATACTCGAAGCTGATATTGGAAGTATTCGGCAGGCGGTTTTCACGGTCGCCGTTTACGAAACAATCGGGACAAGAAGCGAGTATCTTTTTTTCGAGCTTGTCCCGCAGTTTTTTGACGCTGGTTTTTTCCTGGTCAATATGTTCCCGGGCCAGTTCGCAGGCTTTGCCGAGGGCCACGATACCCGGGACATTTTCCGTGCCTGCTCTTCTTCCGGATTCCTGATGACCGCCAAGCATAAACGGGGAAATCCTTGTACCCTTGCGGACATAGAGAACACCCACTCCTTTCGGGGCATGGAGTTTGTGGCCGGAAATGCTGAGCAGATCGATATTGCTTTTAGCGAGATCTATGCGGATCTTGCCCACGGCCTGAACCGCATCTGTATGGAAAATTACACCTTTTTCCCTGACAATTGAGGCGATTTTATCGATCGGGAAGATCACCCCCGTTTCGTTGTTGGCATACATGATCGAAACGACAGCGGTATCATCATCGATACACTCTCTCAGTTCATCCAGATCGACTCTTCCCTGTTTGTCCACTCCGATCTCGACGATCGTATAACCGTGGTGTTCTAATTCGCGGCATGTACCAAGGACCGCGGGGTGTTCAACGCGGGTTGTGATTATTTTTCTTTTATTGCCCGCCGTTACCAGAGAACCCCTTAAAGCAGTATTATCACTTTCAGTGCCGCAACTTGTAAATATGATCTCATCGGCAGAACAACCGATCAGGGTAGCGACTCTTTGACGAGCCTGCACGATCTCTTTGCCGACCTGACCGCCAAAGCTGTGCATGCTTGAAGGGTTGCCATACAGATCGGAAAGATAAGGCATCATCTCCTCGACAACTTCCCGGGCAACCTTCGTAGTAGCATTGTTGTCCATATAAACAATATTCATTCCTTATCCTCTTAATGAAAGTGCGGTTACTGGTCGGGATCTTTTTCTTCTTCCACAAATAACTCGTCCGAAACAAACTCTTTTAATCTCGCCTCAACGACATCTCTCATGGTAAACTCGGTCATTTTACATTGGGCACACATACCCCTGAAGGCAACGATAACCTTATTTCCATCGACATCGATCAACTCGACATCTCCGCCGTCAGCCCGCAAAGCAGGTCGGATCTGTTCGTTAATAGTCTCCTGAATAAGCTGGATCTTCTGGATGTTCGTAAGCTTTTTCGGTTTTTCCGGCTGTTCAAGACGGCTTGTCTTTACCTTGTCACCCTGAATTTCTTCGATCATCTTTTCTATCTGGCCATGGCAGCCGCCGCAGCCGCCGCCCGCTTTGCAATAATTAGTCACCTCTTCAACTGTAGTGAGGTCATGTTCAGTGATAACTTTTTCGATCTCAACATCGGTAACCCCAAAACAGGTGCAAACAATTGCGCCTTGCTTTTCGGGTTTTGTTTCGCCTTTGATCTTACTGTAATAGTTTGCAATTGCCGCTTCAAG
The DNA here is from genome assembly GCA_965369915.1 of uncultured Phycisphaerae bacterium. Lineage (GTDB taxonomy): Bacteria > Planctomycetota > Phycisphaerae > Sedimentisphaerales > Anaerohalosphaeraceae > CBDUSK01. The sequence continues at coordinate 1,265 of CBDUSK010000237.1, read as the reverse complement.
GGCCTCCTGTCCCATAACGGAACAGTGCATTTTCTGTTCGGGCAGGCCCCCCAATTTTTCAACTATGTCCTGATTCGTAACCTTTTGAGCTTCTTCGAGCGTCATGCCTGTGATCAGATCGGTAAGCACTGAAGAAGAGGCGATGGCACTTGCACAGCCGAAGGTTTTGAACTTTGCCTCTGCGATCCTGCCGTTTTCACCGAGTTTGAAGGTCAAAGTCAAAGCATCGCCGCAGGCTAATGAGCCGACTTCGCCCATACCATCAGCATCATCGATATAGCCGACATTATGCGGATGTGTGAAATATTCCATTACTTTGTCGGTATAATCCCACATATATCCGTCCCCTGACTTTTTTAACTTTGGCTGGCCTTCAGGGCCTGGGCAAAGTCTTCAATTATATCATCAATATGCTCTGTTCCAACAGAAACCCGTACATAATCGCCGGTTACCCCGGTGCTTAGCTGCTCTTGTTCGGTAAGCTGCTGATGCGTCGTACTGGCAGGATGAATGACAAGGGTCTTGCTGTCAAGAACATTTGCAAGGTGACTGGCCAGTTTAACATTATTAATAAATTTAATTCCCGCTTCAGCTCCTCCCTTTATTCCAAAGCCAAGTATGGCCCCCTGGCCATCGGGTAAATATTTCATGGCCTTTTTATGATCGGGATGTGACTTTAAGCCCGGGTAATTCACCCAGTCAACGGCCGTCTGCCCTTCGAGATATTTAGCGACTTTGAGAGCATTTTCACAATGTCTGGGCACGCGAAGGTGAATTGTTTCCAGTCCCAACAGGAACAAAAACGCATTGAAGGGGGACATGCAGCCGCCCATATCCCGCAGGAATTGAACTCTTGCCTTTATAATATAGGCCAATTCGCCCACGGCCTCTACATATTTGACGCCGTGATAGCTCGGATCAGGCTCGGTCAGTTCCGGGAATTTGCCGTTGGCCCAGTTAAATTTACCGGAATCGACAATAATACCGCCGATGCTGTTGCCATGTCCGCCGATGATCTTCGTACAACTATGAACAATAATATCAATGCCGTATTCGAAGGGCCGAAACAGTATCGGCGAAGTAACGGTATTGTCGCAAATGACAGGAATGTCGTTATCATGAGCGATCTGAGCTATCTTTTCGAATTCGACGATGTCATTTTTAGGATTGCCGATGCTCTCGAAGTAGACCAGCCTGGTGTTGTCCTTTATTGCCTTTGCAAAGTTCTGAGGATCCCCGGGGTCAACAAAACTAACATCTATCCC
>CBDUSK010000236.1:0-2928 GCA_965369915.1 uncultured Phycisphaerae bacterium | reverse complement strand
TGCTGGAGATGGAGTTTTTCATCGTTTTGGGCGGCATCGGCCTGACGCAGTTTTTCTTCGGCCTGGGCCTGTATGCTGTCGGCGATGTCCTGGGCTTTCTCTTGCTGGACGAAGAGTTCGTCTTGTTGGTCCTGGAGCTGACGAAGTTGGCGGTAGGAATCTGCAAGTTGATCTTCAAGCCCGGCTTTCTGGGCGGTGCCGACGATCAATTTCGAGAGCTGATCGATATGTTCCTCTGAAGTCCTCAGCAGTTCTTCGCCCCTTTCGACTTCTATCTGCATCCGGCTTATTTCTCGGGCGGTCGAAGAGACCTGGTCGAGCAGGGCGCTTATCGGCTCGGAAAACTTGGCAAGTTTTGCCTCAATGACGCTTGCATGGTCCATCGCAATATTTCCGCTTGCCAGCATTGCAGGTTCTGCTTCCGCTCCGGAAACAGAGGCCTGCCTGATGGCGCTTTTAAGCTCTTTTTGCGCTTTTTCAAAATCGCCCGTCCTGGCGGTCTCCAGTGCCTTATCGGTTTGCTGACGAAGCTTCTTAGCGGCTTCGTTTTCCGGGTCGTCAGAGCAGCCTGTTACCGCGAAAACAGATATAGCCACTAAAAGAATGCTGCGAATCAAAGTTTTTGGGTTTAAAAGCCACACTTTTAAACTCTCCAAATTAAGTTAGTTAAGACTGTACATAGTACTGTTTATATACCTGTCGTGTCAAGGTATTTTCCGGTTATCGGCTGATTTGAGCGGGCAAAACAGCTCCAGGGTCCCGGCGGTCGAAAAAACAGGAACGAACCGAGCGGCCGTAACGTATTATTATTGACGTATTTTACTTTAATTGGACGATTAAGATTAACAGGAATTAAAGATTCTAAGGGAAGGACGAGCTGATAGATCATGGAAACAACACACGAACCAAACAAAAAACCTGTCGGCAGCTGGCCGGTCCTTGTGGTAATCGTAGCTTTGACTGGGGTATTGGTCTGGGCACTTAAGGGCCGTTCACCAGAGTATTCTGAGAATAGATATTTAGAGATATCCGACGAACTCAAGGCCAAACTAAGTCCTCCAGCCGATTCTGTGCCTCAACAGCCCGAAAACCCGGTAGCAGGGCCGAGTTTGCTGGATATAGTCAAACGTCGCAGAAACTGGGACCCTAAATGGTCAGACTCTTACGGTAAACCCGCTCCTGATTTTGAATTTATAGGTGTGGACGGCAAAAAGATCAAACTAAGCGATCATAAGGGCAAAAACGTTTTGTTGATTTTCTGGGCAACATGGTGCGGACCTTGTCTTGTCGAGATACCGCACCTGATAGAACTTCGAAAAAACTTCAGCAGGGACGAACTGGCGATACTGGCGGTATCTTCCGAACACCCGAATACGGTCAAACGGTTTGCTGAGAACAGGCGGATCAATTATACCGTCGGTACAGTTCAAAGCCGCGGGCCGAAACCCTTTGCCGATGTCATATCGATACCTTCGGCTTTTTATATCGACAAACAGGGCAGGATAAAACTGGGCACAGAAGGAGTTGTCTCCCTGGCCGAATCTACTGCCATAATCAAAGCAACCCGATGATATATTGAAAAACGCCCGGAAATTTACGATCAAAACCCGGCTCATGCACCGTTGTCCGGGGAGGTCTTACTGAAACGGCACTTTTGGGGTGGTTTTCAGCTCAATAATAAGGAAAAATACAATTTTTGATATTTTTCTGGACAAAGATCGGGAGCATTGATATCATACTGAGTTCGAAAACAGTATTGTAATTTTCAGCGAATACGAGGCGGTAATTATGGCACATAAAAAGGGACAGGGTTCTTCAAGGAACGGCAGAGACAGTAACCCAAAATATCGGGGCGTCAAGCTTTTCGGCGGTCAGATCGCAAAGGCGGGCTCGATCCTGATCCGTCAGTGCGGCACGAAGTTCAGGCCCGGGTTCAACGTCGGGATGGGCAGGGATTTTACCCTGTTTGCACTTAAGGATGGAACGGTCAAGTTCCAGGGCAAAAAAGTGCACGTAGTGACGTAAGCGGCGATACGATAAGTCAAAATAAAAAGGTGGCTTTTAGGCTGCCTTTTTTTTATATTTACACATCGAGATAAATTTACGTTTTTTGCAAATTATCGGGAGTGGACAATGGAAAATTCATCGCCAAAAGAGGGCAAATCGCCCAGCCAAAGCACCGTAGAGTCAAGATATCTTGTCATGCCCGACCAGGCCAGTCCTAACGGCACGGTTTTCGGCGGCGTCATAATGAGCTGGATCGATATGGTCGCCTCGATGGCAGCGGTAAAACACAGTGAAAAAGAAGTTGTTACCGCTGGGATAGACTCGATATCTTTCAGGCAGCCGATACATGTCGGTGACCATGTTGTTCTCAGGGCCTTTGTTAATTTCGTAAGCCATACTTCTATGGAGATCGGCGTACAGGTTACCAGGGAAAACCCCGTGATCGGCCTGAGCGTAAAGGCCACCAGCGCGCACCTGACTTTTGTCGCCCTGGATGAAAATAGAAAACCAGCCGCGGTCATACCGATCGTGCCGCAGACGGAAGAAGAAAAAAGAAGATATGAAAATGCAAAACTCCGGGTAAAAACGAGAAAAGAGCTTCTTAAAAAGATCAGACTTGGAGAAAATAATAAGTAGCCACAGCACCAATTTTTTTGGTGCTGGATAAACCGCCGCACTACTCAGTAAGATGTTAAGATAATGTAAAGATTGGGTTCGTTTTTTTAGCATGTTATTGGTAAAAATCACTATAAGTCCTTTTTATTTCATTAGATAAATATGTCAAGATATTGTTAAGATTGGGTTCGTTTTGCATTTTTTGTCTTTTTTGGACTGTATTACTCTTTCTGGTAAACATACCATTGGGTTTGTTTTTCACAAAAAGGTTTTGTAAAATTGCCGAAATCTCCATTATTAAGCTTA
>CBDUSK010000235.1:0-2947 GCA_965369915.1 uncultured Phycisphaerae bacterium | reverse complement strand
TCTTTTGGGGAAAGTTTGATTTCCTTGCCGTTTTTAGATAATTTCCTGGATGGAACATCAAGGATAAATTCGCCAAATTCGTATGTATCCTCCTCTGCTTGTCTTTTGCGTCGTAAGAATGCTGCTGCTCTGGCAAGGAGTTCTTTTATGCTAAAAGGTTTGGTAACATAGTCATCGGCACCTAAGTTTAGGCCGAGGACGATATCGGATTCTTCGCCTTTGGCGGTGAGCATAATGATCGGCATATCCAGGTTTTCTTTGCGGATAAGTCGGCAAATCTCATAGCCGTTGATCTTGGGCAGCATAATGTCAAGTATGATCAGGTCCGGATTTGCATCAAGCGCAGCATCTAACCCAGCTTCGCCGTCAGCAGCGATGATTACATTGTAGCCGGCAAATGTGAAATTATCCTGCAAGCCTCGCAGCATCGTCGGATCATCTTCAATTATCAGTACTGTTTCCATTGCTTGTTTAGCTTAATAATAAAAATTTTCCGATATTTAATTCATTATTTTAGAAAAATAGAACCGTGGGTTGTTTTTAGATTTATTTTCCCTGCTCCACCTTTCTCTCCGATTGTTCCGCTTATCTTTTTCTCAGATATTTCACCACTTACAGTGATCGGAAATTCGGTTTTCACTTTGCCGTGAGTTGTGGACATCGAAACCCAGCCCGAGTAATTAAGTGGCAGTTCAAACGATATATTGCCGTGTGAGGTGGTCACTTCTGCAGTTGCCGCACCCTTGAATTGTTCGCTATAAGCTATATTGATATTACTATGACTTGTCCGGGCCGATAATATTTCCGTATTAAGGTTATTGCATCTTATCGGATCATGCGATGTGCTCAGATTAACATCTCCTGTGATATTGTCGGCTTCTATCGGGTCATGAGTTGTCCTTGCATCTACTTTACCGGTGATATTCGTCAGTTTGATAGGGTCATGACTGGTCCTTGCTTCTACGTTACCGGTAATATTGGTAAGTATAATAGGATCATGACTGGTATTGAGTTTCAAATTGCCTGAAATATCAACGCAAGTGATCGGGTCGTGGCTTGTTGTAGCGGTAACATCGCCTTTTAGATTACGACATTCAATAGGGTCATGACTTGTCTTAAGTATAACACTCGAATCTCTTGGCAGCTTGACATCATAATCCGCGTAAACCGAATGATCTCCATGATGTCCGAGCTTATCGGTTATCAGCGTCATTGTATTACCGGATTCTTGTAAACTTACCTTTATGCTTTCAGCGATTTGCTTTGCTTTTTCTGTATCTTCAGCTCGAACTTTTACTTTCGCCCTGACATCACAATACTTCTCATCCCAGCCGGTTACTTTAATATAACTGTGCATGGTTTCTGCAGAAAAAGTCATCCCCGTAGCCATTTCCCGTTGTAATTTAATCTCTTTTTTAACTGGTTGGCATAAATTGTTTCCACCACAGTTGATACAAACGCAAGAACTAACAAAAAAGCACAGAAATACAATAATAAAGATCGTTACCGGATAAGTTGTTTTTTGCATTTTTTCATCTCCTTTTTCAATAAATTTTTGTCGGTATCTTTACTACGAACATGGATCCTCTTTTTGCCGTGCTATGGACGTCGATTTGGCCCTTGTGGGCGTCTATTATGAATTTAACTATAGACAGTCCCAATCCGGTGCCTTCTGCCTCTCGCGAGAGCGAGCTGTCGGCCTGATAGAACCTGTCGAATACTTTCTTTATTTGTCTTGCGGTCATTCCTATGCCGTTATCAGTAACAGTAAAGCAAACGAAGCCGTCGTTAAATGATACCTTCAATTCGATCTGCTTATCATCATAAGAGTATTTGTATGCATTATCCAGTAAATTTACCAGCACTGTAACCATCGCGTCTTTATCCGCTGATACGGACGGCAGATCGTCATCAACGGTTACGGTGAACTTGCAGTTTTCGTGGCCGAATTTTGTCTGCACTGCATCGGCGGCGGCGTTGGCGATTTCGGTGGGAGAAGTCTTTACGATATCAAAGGCCTGCTTGTTGCGCTCCATTCGTGAGAAGGTTAGAAAATTGTCTATCAGCCTGCTGAGCCTGAGATTCTCTTTTGAAATAAGCTCAAGGTATTCTTTCGCCTGTTGCCGGTCGTTATAGTTGCCTTCGAGGAGCGTATCGACCAGAACACGCATCGATGACAGCGGCGTCTTTAGCTCGTGGGTGACTGTTGCGATGAAATCGTTCTTCAAGCGGTTTAGTTTTATCTGTCTGCTGATGCTCTGTGTTGCTATTGCTCCGGTAGCAAGGATCAGCAGGACAACGAGTGCTCCGGTCCATGTGTAAATTGCTGTTTGCTTGCCGGCGGCTTGGTCGAAGATGTTATTGTCCTGGAAATAAAACTGTAACTTCCAGTCCGGAAACAGGCTGCTGAGTCCGGTGGTAACAAAGGGAGCGTTCTTTGTTTCGGCAAGGCCAAATACAAGGCTTCCTAAATTATCGTATATTTTGATGCCGATACCGTCTATAGGAGTTTTTTGCAGGGCCGGTTCTATTATCGAAAGCAGGTTGTTCCAGGTTCTTGCCAATATTATGGTTTTGCCCTTATAAATATATTTGGTCAGGTAAAGGGCGGGGGTTGTTTCGATGGCAATGTGTTTGTTTGTAGGCATGTCCTGAATAGAAAGGTTTTCGTTTATGTAAGTTGAGGCCTGTAGTGTGATCTTTTCTTTTCTTACCCTTTTTTTTGCGGTTTCTATGGGTTTCTGAAGATATTCTTTGTTATAGCTCTCTGCTATAGCGATGATCCTTTCAAGTGCCCAGATCGTTGTTTGGGGCGGGCAATCGTCTCCAGGATGGTACCACCCATACAGAGCCACAAACATATCTCCGGAAGAAATTGTTTATCTGTTTTCTTGGAGCCATTCAAAACGTTTTAATCGCATCATCGCAATTTGCTCGGGTTTAAGTT
>CBDUSK010000234.1:0-2966 GCA_965369915.1 uncultured Phycisphaerae bacterium | reverse complement strand
ATCTGGATTCTTACGATGTGATAGTGTTGTATAACATGAGCCAGAAAATATCGGACAAGCGGAAGAAAAATTTTATCGATATTTTAAGCAAAGGCAAGGGGCTTGTCGTTCTGCATCATGCGGTCGGTGCCTTTGATGACTGGCGGGAATATGAAAAAATCATAGGCGGCAGATACTTTCATAAGGAAACTTTCAGAAATGGAAAGGCTTATAAAAAATCAAGCTTTAAGCATGATGTCGATATGAAAGTTAACATTGCCCAAAAGCAGCATCCTGTAACACATGGAATCGATGATTTTGATATTCATGACGAGACCTATAAAGGTTGTTTTTTTCAAAAGGATAACAATGTTTTGTTAACGACCGATGAGCCAACCAGCGATAAAACTATCGGATGGACAAGGAAATACGGCAGATCAAAAGTTTGTTTTATCCAGCTTGGACATGGATTAGAAGCGTATAATAACGAAAACTACAGAGCTTTAGTGGCCAATGCCATCAAATGGACCGCAGGCGAATTGAATTAATAAAGGTTTATGATGATAATAGGGTGTTTCGCATTGATAGAACCGTTTAGTCCAGTGAAGCGTCAGTTCGAGGCGATCCGTGAGCTGGGGATCGAATACGCCGATCTGACCGACAATCACAATGGCGGGATGCTCGGTGTCGAGTACGGTTTTACTGCATCGGTCAGTCTGGACAGCCACCCGGCTAAGATCCGTGAACTTGCAAATGAAACCGGAATTACCCTGACGAGTGTTTGTGCACATGCGAATCTTTTAGATCCGACCAGCCCGGACAGGTATGGAACCCGCGAGATCATCAAGGCTGTTCGACTGGCGAATTTGCTGGGAATAAAACAGGTAATAACGACAGAAGGCGACCCCAAAACTCAATTCGGTCGAAATTTAAAACCGAACGAAAGAATTTTTACTATCAAAGAAAAACTTCAAGCACCCGTAGCATGGGCCGTTGAGCTGGGGATCGAACTGCTGCTGGAACCGCACGGCATCGTGACCGACAGCATTGATGACCTTAAAATACTCTTAGAAGAGTTGGGCAACGAAACTACAGTAGGAATAAATCTCGATACCGGCAATTCGTGGCTTGGCGGGTCCGAGCCGTTGGATTTTATCAGAACTTTCGGTGATCGCATCAAGCATGTTCATTGGAAGGATATGCCTGCCGAATGGGAATCAAAACGAGGGACCATGTATGGTTGCGGGATGAGTGTCATCCCTCTTGGTGACGGGATTGTTGGAATACGGGAAATAGTGGATGCTCTTTTGGATGCAGGCTTCGACGGTCCGACTACTCTTGAGGTTGCCGGTGCCGATGCAGTAAAGCTATCTTACGAGCGTTTGCAGGAGTGGTCGAAATAAAAGTTAACATGTAATACTTAGGAGAATATAATGAAGTTTCAGAAAGTTTTGGTTATAGGATTGATGCTTGTTTTATCGAGTTTTCTGGCGGAAGCTGCCGGCATCAAAGCACTGATCGTAACAGGCCAGTGCAATCGCGCCCATAAATGGGAGGTAAGCAGCCCGATATTAAAACAGATACTTGAGCAAACAGGTATTTTCGAGGTTGATGTTGCCACAAGTCCTCCAAAGGGGAGCGACATGTCAAATTTCAAACCAAAATTTGCCGATTACAAAGTTGTAGTGATTGACTATGATGGCCGTGAGTGGCCCCAATCAACCAAAAATGCCTTCGTAAAGTATGTCAAATCAGGAGGCGGAGTGGTTGCCTTTCATGCGACAAGTAACTCATTTTCAAGATGGAAGGAGTATAACGAAATAATGGGCCTTGGCGGATGGGGCGGCCGGAATGAAAAATCCGGCCCAATGATTCGTTGGCGAGATGGCAGGATTGTTCGTGATACAACGCCGGGTAAGGCCGGTGAACACGGACCGGCACATGCTTATCAGGTTATAAACCGTGTTAAGGACCATCCGGTTACAAAAGGTCTGCCTGAAAAGTGGATGCATGCCAAAGACGAACTTTACAGCAAGATGCGTGGTCCGGCTAAAAACCTTACTGTTCTTTCGACAGCCTATGCCGATCCCGCTAAAAAAGGCACAGGAGAACACGAGCCGGTTTTGTTTACCGTTAATTACGGAAAGGGAAGGGTTTTCCATACGGTATTCGGTCACGTTGGATCAAGAGGCGCTCCACCAATTGCTGCGGTAGACTGTGTCGGTTTTATTACTACATTTCAGCGTGGTGCCGAATGGGCGGCCACCGGCAAGGTTACCCAGGAAGTACCCGCGGATTTTCCCACCGCAACCCAGGTGAGACGATGGCCTGAATACAGGCCGGTGGCACTGAAAGACGTTCTGAAGAAGATCTCGACTTATAAATTTGGTCAAACTCGTGAACCGTTAACACAGATAGACGATCTTGTCCGGCCGGCAGATAAATCCCCTGAAAAACTCCGGCAGATAGAAAAACAACTTATCGAATTTCTGAATTCCGATGCCACCCTGGACGGTAAGGAATTTATCTGCCGTAAACTCAGCATTATAGGTTCAAAAGGATCCGTAAAGACCCTGGCCAAAATGCTTGAGGACAAGAATACTTCAAATATGGCCCGGTACGCACTGGAACGTATAGATGCCCCTGCCGTAGATGATGCGCTTCGCAACGCTCTTTCCAGGACAGCCGGTGCCGATAAGATCGGGATCATCAATACTTTAGGCCGGCGCCGGGACAAAAAGTCAGTCTCCATCCTGAAAAAACTTATCGATTCTTCCGACGCTCAGGAAGCCGCTGCTGCCGTTGCGGCTTTGGGCAAGATCGCTGATTCAAAGGCCGCTGATGTGCTGGCAAAAGCCGCCCGCAAAGCCAAAGGCAACCTGCGGATGCTTATCTACGATGCTTATCTGAATTGTGCCGAGGACCTGCTCAGGCAGGATGAAAAGAAAATAGCGTTTAAGATTTATGATAATGTCTATGACTCGTCG
>CBDUSK010000233.1:0-3003 GCA_965369915.1 uncultured Phycisphaerae bacterium | reverse complement strand
AGGTCCATGCCGACGGCGAGATGATCGAGCAGAACTCCTGCGGCGATGGCCGTTACCGCTACGGTTAAGATATAGGTGATAGCGGTGCGTTTTCCCAACCCTGCCCAGATCGTCATAAAGGCAGCGGCGTTCGTGGCAGGGCCCGTCATCAGAAACACCATTGCAGCTCCCGGGCTTACGCCTTTGGCGATCAGGACCGCCGCTACCGGAACAGAAGCGGTCGCGCAGACATAGACCGGGATCCCAATGGCCATCATAACGAGCATCGAAAGTATTCCCCCGCCGAGCAGCGGTGCAAAGAAATCTTCCGGGATCGCCGCCGAGATGATGCTGGCGACGATAAGGCCGAGGAACATCGGCTTTCCGATATCGCCGGGCAAAGTTACGAACCCGTGCCTGAAAGCTTTGATGAGTTTCGCCGGTTTATCTTTTTCTTCGCTGGCCTCGGTGTATGTTTCGGCCGCCGCTTCTGAAGGTTTATGTTTGAATATCTCCACGGCTGAACCTCCTATCAGGCCGGTAACAAGGGCTGCCAATGGCCGAAATACTGCGAACACCGGCCCTAACAGACTATAGGTAACCAGGATGCTGTCAACACCGGTCTGGGGGGTCGACAGCAAAAACGCCACCGTTGCCCCCTTACTTGCGCCGTGCTTGTTGAGCGACATTGAAACCGGTATTACGCCGCACGAACACAAAGGCAGCGGCACCCCGAAGGCAGACGCCTTCAGTAAGGGCCAAAACCCCGTCCCGCCGAGGTGTCTTTCGACAACAGCCGGCGATATAAAAACAGACAGCAGCCCCGCTGCGAAAAACCCAAATAGCAGATACGGGCTCATCTCAGCCACCGTCCCCCAGAAATCCCTTAGAAATGATTCTAAAAACCCAGCCAATTGTTACCTTTCTCAATTTTACGACTTAAGGTTTTCCGGCATACCTTCGACGAATACTCGTATCAGGTCCCGTGTTTCCCGGAATTGGGCCATGACCTGCTCTTTGGTTCCCGTAGCGAAGTACGGGTCCTCGAACGGTCTGTGGACGACCTTAGCCGAGCCCCTAAATACTGGACATTGCTTAGCCGCGTTGTCACAGAGGGTTACGACATAGTCAAAATCAACATCAGAAAATTCATCCAGATGCTGTGATTTATGTCCCGATATATCCACCCCAGCCTCGCTCATCGTTTGTATCGCCCGGGAACTGACCCCGATCGGACATATACCCGCCGAATACGCCTCTATACGATCGCTTTTTAAATGCCTTGCCCAGCCCTCAGCCATCTGACTTCTGCACGCATTACCCGTACAAAGAAACAACACCTTGATCTTTTTTTCGCCTTCTGTCATGGCCGCTATCTTTAATAATACCTGTCGCGTCGTAGTAGAACGAAGACGGAAGCCAATGTCAATACCATTTTCAACTCTCGATTTTCCATTGCTCCGTCTCCCCCCAATGTAAAGCACTAATTGATTAAGAAAGCTTTCCGAAGCGATTTAACCTCAAAGATTGCATACTTGGCATAGATATAAAGAACTCGGCTTCGAATTATTGGTCTGCAAAACCGGCTATCTCGGAAATAACAGGCTGAAGACCAGAAACTACCCTTGTGAGACGATCATAATCGATTTTGTCAGGTGTGTCCTCGGGGCTGTGGTAAAAGGGATAACGGAACGGAGCCGTGTCCGTTACCATAATAGCCGGATAACCTTGTTGCCAGAACGACCAGTGATCTGACCAGTTGACGCCGGTAATAATTTCCGGGATAGCTCCTCCTTGTGATGGGAACTTGCAGTTCTTACGAAATGAAGCGATGACTGTATGTAGTAACTTTCGAGATGAAGGATTGCTGACAAAGGCGATGAAGTTGCCGGTTGACGGATAAATGAGATTAAAAGGAAATGGGTATTTTTGACTCTTGGGTTGCTCTGAATAATAACCGATCGTTTCCAGGGCGAGCATAGCAGTAATGACTTCGTTTTTTGCTTTACATCTTTTGGCGTAGACCATACTACCCATCTGGTCAGTGTGGTAAAGGGGTGGTTCTTCATTTACGAATAGGACAAAACGCAGCGTCCGAATAGTTTTTTTCGCTGCAAAACACCGTGCAAGAGCAAGTGTTGCTGCAGCCCCGGAGCCATTATCATTGGCACCCGGGCTGCCATGGACAGAATCATAATGGGCCCCGATAATTACAATTTGCTCAGGGTGTTTTGTTCCTGCAAGCTCAGCTTCGATGTTATAACAGGTTTTGCCTTCTACTTGGTAATTCTGTCGCCGAACATCGTATCCAGCTTCGACAAGGGATTTCATAATAAAATCAGCTGCAGCAGTGAGATTAGGGTACTGCCAAATATTTCTCTCCCCGATCTGACCGGCAAGTTTATCCACATCGTGCACAAGTTCGTCTCGAAGGGATAATTGCCGATCAGTTAAAGCCGGCAGCAAGCCGGTGTAACTTTCCCCGGGCATTTTGATCATTGTGAAATATCCCCATAAACAAAATATTGTAAGAAATACTGCCAGCACAGTGAGCCTGATGACCGCACTGCGATTTATAATTTTTATTGTGAACCTGCTTCTCCTCACCGACTTTGATACCGTCTTTTCTTGCGAGCAGTTTTCGTTCGAGCCGGATGTTGATTTTTGGTTAACCACGAGTATATTATATTAACTGACATTTCACATTTAAACGGTTAAAAAGTATGATCTCCTCCATTATTTCCTTCTCCCTTTCAAAATATATTTTTACCATTGGTTTTTAGGAGATGCTCGTCCGGCCTAAGCCGAACACAAAGAGGACTCCCGTCCATATAATCTATAATTACAATCTACCGGCCTCCGGCCAACCTGTCAACACTTTTTACGTATCTGTGCTCTGTGCCCCGCCCTCTTTATAAATAATTATCTATATTCCATTTTGCGAAGGAGTTTTTTGCGAGTACAAGGCTTAGGCCGAATTCAAAACGGAGGTGTATTGTTATACTGTGAGTATTTGAATCTCGG
>CBDUSK010000232.1:0-3004 GCA_965369915.1 uncultured Phycisphaerae bacterium | reverse complement strand
ATTAATTGTGCTTTTCAAAATACCCGGATTATCGGAACTGTTCGGGATAATCACAAATTAATTCTTATTAGTTGGCTGATAGAGTGATTATTTTGTTTACGTGCTAAATGCCTGCCTGAAAATCGCCGAAAAAACGAATACATAAGTGTTTATGATAGCGACAGTGTGTACTTTATCAGGTGAAAGGTGAAGATAATAACACAAAAACAAGCTCAGACATTGACGGACCAGGCATTTCGCAGGCTGGTGAATAATGTCAAAGAGACACTTTATTCATCGTCTTTCACCACGTCTTTGCGGATGGATTTTATCAGTACCAGGGCTGAAGAGTTGACCGGATACCCCGTCAAAGACCTTTTGGCTGAAGGAACCGGCTGGTTTGATATTATACATCCTGATGACCAGGTGAAATATGTCCAGTCATTTGAAGATTGCAAACGGACCGGAAGGGCGTTTGAATTGGAATACAGGATACGCAGACACGACGGAAATACCCGCTGGGTACGCGATACCATCATCCCGCATCGTGATGAAAATGATAAAGTTTGCAGATTTGATGGACTCGTAGAAGATATCACCGAACGAAAGGAAATAGCCCAGGCCCTTCAACAGAGCCAGGCCCGATACCAGAGAATGGCGGCCAATGTCCCGGGCCTGGTATATCAGATCGTTTTAAAAACAGACGGCAGCGTCTCATTTCCCTTTGTCAGCGATAGTTGCATGGAAATGTTTGGCATTGAGCCGGAGAAGCTAAAAGCCGATGGAAACCTTTTGCTGGATAAGATATATCCGGAGGACCGAGCCAAATTCTACCATTTGATGGCTAAATCGGCGGAGAAGCTTTCTCCATGCGACTGGTGGGGAAGGATGATGATCGGAGATCAGGAAAGGCTGTTTCATAACGTTTCCAGGCCCGAACGCCTCCAGAATGGTGATACTCAATGGGACGGGCTGATACTTGAAAAAACCGATCTTAGACGAACCGAAGAGCAGATAAGAGCTCTTGCAAAATTCCCCGCTGAAAATCCTAATCCCGTAATGAGGATATCTGCCGATGGGGTGATAATCTTTGCCAATAACGCAAGCGCTCCTTTATTGAACCTGTGGAGCAAAAAGGTCGATGAATCGCTGCCTGAAAACATGCAAACTCTGGTCTCAACGGTAAGGGCCTCAGGTTCACACAACTGTATCGAGGTGCACTGCAAAGACCATATCTTTTCAATGGTCTTTGCGCCTGTACCGGATTCTGATTATGTAAATATTTATGCCAGGGATATTACCGAAAGCAAAAAGATCGAGACCGAATTGATAAAGGCAAATGAGATATTAAAGGAGCACGACAAGCTGAAAAGTGAGTTTGTCTCGACGGTATCGCACGAGTTGCGTACACCGCTTTGTATCTTCAAAAATATCGTTTCCAACGCCATGGCCGGAGTGATGGGAAAGGTAAGCCGTAAGCTTTATGAGAGCCTTAAAATGGCGGACACCAGTATCGACCGCCTTTCCAGGATCGTGGCGGCTTTCCTGGATATCTCTAAGATAGAGGCAGGTACTATGCGGCTTGATATGGTCGTAATGGCCGTTCAATCCGTTGTTTCCGAGGTGGTCGAATCGCTCCGGACTCTTTCCTCGGAAAAGGGCATCGACTTGAAAACCGATATGCCCAAGGCGGAAATCCGCATTAACGCCGACCGCGACAGGATTATTCAGGTGCTTACCAACCTGATTGGCAATGCGATTAAATTTATACCCGTTAACGGTAATATAAACGTCTTTGTAACGGACAATGATGACGAAGTCGAGATTGCCGTCCAGGACGATGGTCCCGGTCTGAGCAAGGACGACATGGCCACGATATTCGACCGTTTTGTTCAGATACGTAATTTTAAAGGAGCCGGGGAACATGGCACCGGCCTGGGGCTTACGATTACAAAGGAACTCATCGATATGCACAAAGGAAGGATATGGGTGGAAAGTGCACCCGCCGAAGGTTGTTGCTTCCATGTGATGCTCCCGAAATATAAGCCGGACGGATCCGATACCGAAAACAGCAGCAAATCCCTCAAGAACGCAGCCGACAATAAAAAGTAAGATTTGCACTTCTGATCCGGCCTTACCGCCACTTCGAATGCGGTTGTTGATCTTCTGTTAATTTATCTCTGGACGGACCACCCGCTGCTGTTATAATCACCTGCTATGAACGCGAAGATTTTAGTCGTCGATGACGAAAAGGACCTGCTCGAACTGCTTAGTATGAACCTTGGAGCAGAAGGCTTTCTCGTCAGTACTGCAGGATCTGGTGCCGATGCCCTCACTGCCGTCAACTCCGATCCGCCTGACCTTATCCTGCTGGATATCATCCTCCCGGATATTTCCGGGATCAAGCTCACCGGCAAACTGAAAAATTCGCCCGCCACAGCCAATATCCCTATCATACTGCTAACGGCAAAGGATGCCGAAACGGATGTGGTGGTCGGCCTCAGCGTCGGAGCGGACGACTATGTCACAAAGCCTTTCAGCACTAAGGTGCTCCTGGCCCGGATAGAGGCACAGCTAAGAAGAGCTGACTCCCGGGGCGTCGAGAGTGAGATGCTCTTTGCCGGACCGATCAAAATTGTACCGGATCACAGGCAGGTTTATGTCCGGGATAAACCCGTAGAACTTACAGCAGTCGAATTCGATATCCTTCTGGCTCTGATAACTGCCGCCGGCAGGGTGCTTTCAAGGGCAGAACTCACCGACGTGCTGGGCCAAAGCGCCGGCGAACGGAATATGCGTATCGTCACTGTTCATATCGCCGCCCTCAGAAAAAAATTAGGCTCTGCCGCAAAAACTGTCAGGACAGTACAAAGCAAAGGATACAGCATCAGGACCCGAACACCATCGCCGTAGGCGATTCCACAACTTAAAACTTAACACTTAACACTTAACACTGCGAACGCCCTTAACACTTAACACCTAACACTGCGAACGCCCTTAACACTTAAAACTTAATACTGTGAAC
>CBDUSK010000231.1:0-3015 GCA_965369915.1 uncultured Phycisphaerae bacterium | reverse complement strand
CCTGCGGTAATTATGATGTACGGCATATTGGCGTTTTCGGCGGCTTTGAAGCCTGACGGGGAATCTTCGAATACGAGACACTTTTTCGGCTCGAAGCCGAGAGTTTCAGCGATGATCAAAAGGGCCTGGGGGTCGGGTTTGCCCTTGGTGACCTGGTTACTGTCGATGACAACATCGAAGTATTTTCGGATGTCAAGGGCATCGAGAACCATATCGACGTTGGCTTTAGGAGAATTCGAGGCGACGGCGCAGGGAATTGAAAGGGCCTTGAACTTTTCGAGCAGGGCGGTCAATCCGGGGATCTCTTTGATCACAGGGCGGTAGCGCTTTCGGTAGAAGCTTTCCTTGTCGTGTTCGATCCTTTCGAGTAGTTCGGGGTCGGGGGCATCGGTATTGTAGAGAGTTTTTACTATCTGAAGGTTACTTCGGGCGTGGATGTGGTTTTGGTAGTACTGCTGGGTGATGGGCAGGCCGTATCGAGCGCCGAGTTCGATCCAGGCGGCCTGGTGGAACGGAGCGTTATCGACCATCGTGCCGTCGACGTCGAATATCACGCAAAAATCCGGGTCCGGGTGGTTCTGCATTGCAAGCCCTTAGTTTAAAGCGAATACTATACAAAAAAAGGAAAGATAAATCAATCCTGCTTCGCAAAAGGGCGCGCTGGGCGAAAAGTTGGTTTAAGAATTGTGGGAGAATATTTCCCGGTCGATCTTTCCGAGGTAGAACCTGCCGTCCTTCTGGGCGAAGTTTATTACCGAGTCCATCTGTTTATCTATGAAGGCTCCTTCGTTGGCGACGACTGTAAGTCCGATGACGGCGAGTGATTTGCTGTCGTGAGCCTCTATCTCGGCGACGGAAAAATTGAACCGTGACTTGAGTCTTCCGATAAGGCTTTTGACGATCTGCCGCTTGGCCTTGAGTGAGCCGATACCGTGCAGATGAATATGAATTTTCAACAGTCCTACTGTCATTTTTGTAATCAGGGTCTCGGGTGATATTTTTTATGAATACTTTTCAGCCTTTCAAAGTCCACGTGGGTGTATATCTGTGTGGTGGAGATGTCCACGTGGCCTAACATTTCCTGGAGGCTTCTTAAGTCTGCACCACCGGTGAGCAGATGTGTGGCGAAGCAGTGCCTCAGGGTATGAACGGTCATCTTTTCGGGCATTTTCGCCCGGCGGGCATATTTTTTGACGATTCGCCAGATATCTACGCGGTTCATCGGCCTGCCGGTTCGGGAGAGGAAGACGAAATCTCCGCTTTGAGGTTTTGCGAGTGTAGGCCTGAACTTTTCGAGATACATGCCCATGACTTTCATTGCGGTATTGCCCATTGGGATTATCCGTTCTTTTTTGCCTTTGCCGAGACATCTGAGGTATCCGATCGAGAGATTCAGGTCGGAGATCTTTATGCCGGCTGTCTCGCTTGCCCGCATTCCCGTGGCGTAAAGCATTTCGAGAACGGCCTTGTCACGAAGATAGAAGGGGTCGGCTTCTACGGGTGCTTCGAGGAGTTTGAAAACTTTTTCTTTGTTACATACGATCGGCAGTCTCTGCCATCTTTTTGGTCCTTCGATGACCGAAGTAAAGTCGTGATCAAGCTGGCCGGTCAGGATAGCGAACCTGAGAAACATTTTTATCGCCGCGAGTGAACGGTTGATCGTGGAATCACTTTTTTTTTCTTTGGTTAAGATGCGCAGGTACTCGTAAATAAGTTTTGGGGCGATCTGTTTAAGGTTTCTGATCCGATTTATTTTGCAGTATTTTACGAAGGCTTCGAGGTCCCGTCCGTAGGCGAGTAAGGTGTTATCGGCGAGCCCTGCTTCGATGGAAAGATAATCCAGGAACCGGGTGGAGTCGGAGCCCATAGGCAGTTCGGAAAGCTTCGAATACAGGTTTTTCAATTGCGCCTCGGCCATACTGATACATCGGCACATATCCGGGGATTGCTTTAGAACGGGCAGGCTGGGAGATGTTTCCAGGGCAAAGGGAGGTCATTTAAAAGTGGGGATTTGAGACTTGAGGTTCCGGCAGGATGCAGATATAATCTGCCCGAATGGAATTGATATGAAAACAGGCGGGCCGACCATGAAAAAAGGCGAATTTATATATTTAATGGCTTCTGTCGGGCTGTTTGCCCTTTCGGGATGCGGCAGCGGGGTGCAAGTGGCAAGCAGCGAACCGTTGTGCGTGGGGTCAGTGAGAAAAGCCCAGTTGATGGAGGTGTGCGAGGACATTCTTGTCCGAAAGCAGTTTGTGATCGAGAAGTACGACCTTGCGAACGGTTTTATCAAGACACGGCCTCTGAGCGGCAAGCAGATGTTCGAATTCTGGAGAAGTGATAATGCCGGATCGTTCAATTCAACCGAGGCCAATATTCAAAGCATTCAGCGAAGCGTGATCATCAATATCATGGAGAGTGAAAATCAACTGTGTATTGATTGTGACGTGAGTGTACAACGGCTCTCGATACCGGAACAGGAGATTTGGGGGATGGGCCAGATGGCGGGGGCCTTTACTCACAGCAGCGAATCGCTGCAAAGGCTGAGGCTGAGGCTGAAAACCGAGCAAAAAGAGGATATGGCCGTAGCCTGGATAGATTTAGGGTCCGATGGCGCCCTTAAGAGTGTAATACTCGAACAGATCGAAAAGAAAATTAACAAGCTTGGGTATAGGAAATAACCGTGAGAATATTAGTAGCAGGAGGAGCCGGGTATATCGGGAGCAACATGACGGCGATGCTTGCCGCTTGCGGTTACGAACCGGTTGTGTTCGACAACTTGTCCAAAGGTCATAGCTCGGCGGTGAGGCAGGCGGAATTTGTCGCCGGGGACCTGGCTGATTTCGATCTGTTGGTCCGGACGCTGAAAAAATACAAGATCGAAGCAGTGATGCACTTTGCCGCCCTCATCGAAATGGGCGAATCGGTTGAACTGCCGCTGAAATATTACCACAATAATTTTTGTAATACCCACACGCTGCTTAGTGCCATGGAGGAAGTTGGGGTGGAAAAATT
>CBDUSK010000230.1:0-3029 GCA_965369915.1 uncultured Phycisphaerae bacterium | reverse complement strand
CGGCCAAATAGCCCTTGAACATCACAAAAACGGTATAAAAATCTCCTCCATACCGTCGCTAAGGCTTAAAGCTTAAGCTTCCGGCAGGAACTCGATAACAAACTCACTGCGATCAGCATGATCATCACAATATAAAATTTCCCTTGTAAAATAAGCTTTTAAAGAAGGCTAAATTGTAAGGGTCTGAACCGGCTAAATCAATATAAAAAAAGATTTTTGGACTATTTGCGTATCCAATTAAAGGGTTTGGTTCATTGTCAGCGGCCATTGTGAAAACGCTATCCCTTAAAGAACAGCGAAAATGCCAATGCGCACAATACAGTTAAAACACACGGTACCAGGAAGATCGGCCGCCACTGGAATTTGCCGTCCTTTTTAAAGAGGTCCATTATAATACCGGTGATCTGGGTACCAATGAAGTTACCCAGGCCTAAGGTCACTACGGCGATCAATGCCTGAGCCGATGCCCTGATATCGGGCGGCGCTACTTTGTCGACATACATCTGCCCGACGAAGAAAAAGAAGGTATATCCCAGGCCGTGGAATGTAAGCGATGATATGACCAGCCATAACGGCCGCATCGCGGCAAAGATAATATATCTCAATGGCCAGGCGATCACTCCGATAACCAGGGTCCATCTGAAACCGAGTTTTGGAAGTAATATCGGCAGCAGAACTACCATGGCGACCATCTCGGCTACCTGCGCAAGAGTCATTACCGCTGAGACATTTTTGTGTTTTACGCCAATATCTTCCAGGAATGGAGCTGTTGGAACATAATAAAATTGCAATTCAGTAGTGACCACGAAAGAAATTATCAGGAAGATCAAAAAGTTCGTATCCGAGAGCATCTTAAATGCTTCGAGAAAGGCTAAAGGATTACCCGGTTCTTTCGGTGGTGGAGTGTGCGGCAGAAAGAAGCAAAAAACACCCATAACTATCGATAAATATCCCGCTAAGGTAAGAACATCACTGCCTTTAACTTTGAATTTTCCTGAATGACGCAGAAAGGTGACCGCTACACCGGCTACGATCCAGCCGATCGTTCCCCAGACACGTATACCGCCGGCCTGGGTGCTCGGGTCGGTAAGGTGAGTGAACATAAGTGAATTGACCAGTGCAAGGGTCGGTGCGTAAAGCAGCGAATAAAGCGACATAAGTCCAAACAGTGGCCAGAAATTTGTTTTTCTTGCAGCTAAAAGCAGCACAACACCGCCGATCAGATGCACCGCTGCAAGGAAATATTCCGTTGCCAACCATCGGTCCGCGATCTGGCTGCCGATAAACGGCGATACGATACAACCCAGCCAGAGCGTTGCGTATATCCAGCCGGTCTGTTTGCCGGAAAATTTCAGATCTCCCACAAGGTGCGACGCAAGAACAGGAGCCCATGCCCCCCAGATCGCAAACTCCAGGAACATCATTACACTTAATCCGAGGTACAACTGCCAGTGCATAAAACCTCCTTGTTAATCGGACTTAGTATAATACCCGAAGTTTTACAGCTCAATTACTTTCCCTGTTCGTACCGATCTGTCAGCAGCCAGTACTATACGAAGACTATTAACGGCATCGTCTAAATGGTCGGTCAGGTCAATATCATTTCTAATAGCGTTCAGAAAATATTCCTGCTCGAAATTACAAAGCTGCTGGTGGTCCGGTTCATCCTTTGTATCTATCAATTCATCCTGCTCGGCAAAGTTGCCGTCTGCATCCAGTTTTGAGTTGTGTTTTAAAAGCGAATTTGTCAAGGTGTGCGAATCAATATCATCCGAGTCGGTATTGGATGAGCTTTTGATACTGACACACCCATTCGGCCCGGATACATCTTTAACGAAAAACGCCGTCTCGCTGATCATCGGTCCCCAGCCTGCTTCATACCAGCCGACCGAGCCGTCTTCAAAAGTAACCTGCAGTTGGCCATAGTTGTACATATCTTCAGCGATCTCATCACTTAGCCGGGCCCCGATAGCATATACACGGACCGGCTTGCTTCGGGTCATCTGGCACATTACGTCCACGTAATGCACGCCGCAATCGACAATAGGGGACATCGAATTCATCAAACTTTTATGAGTTTCCCATTGCTCGGCTTTGCTTTGCTGATTTAAATTCATCCGCATTACCAGCGGTTTACCTAATGTGCGCGCGATCTCTATAAACTTCTTCCAGGCCGGGTGATGACGAAGGATATACCCTATCACGACTTTTCTGTTTTTTTCTTTTGCGAGGCTGACGATCTGCTGTGCCTGCTCTACAGTTTCTGCGATCGGTTTTTCCAGAAACACGTGCAAACCGGCATTTAAACTTTTAACGGTGTATTCAAAATGCGTATCAGGGTATGTTGAAATACACACTGCATCGGGTTTTGTTGTGCTTATGGCCTCATCCAGATCATCGAACAAAGCTGTAATGCCTAATTCAGCCGCAAGCTTGTCACGCTTAGGCGGAGTTCTGTTGACCAATCCGACAAGTTCAAATCCATCGAGCATTTTATACGCCCGGGCGTGAGACGACCCCATATTCCCGCATCCGATCACTATGACTTTGATCTTATCTGCCATTTTTTTTACTCGTAAAAGTTGCTGTCTTTTAAGACAGCCCCGCCGAAAACCGTGAGCGTTAAAGAGCACATCAAATATAATGCCGCTAACGATAGTTGCTTCATTTATGGTTCTCCTGATATGCCGGGGATAAAACAAAAGGCGGCGATGGGATTCGAACCCATGAATAATGGTTTTGCAAACCATCGCCTTAGTCCACTTGGCCACGCCGCCGAAAAAAACAAGCAGCCGACATCTGATTCTTCAAAATCATCTCGGCTGAATTTCCCATCTGATTAATAGTTCTTATAACATCCCATAGATTATAACCGTAATTTCCGGTTTGGCAACCATAAACCGCGGCAAATGCCCTTTTTACACCCGTTTATTCTCCAAATCCGGCTCCGTTCCACGATAATATCACAGTTTAGCACGATTCTATATTGTGAATTTCCCGCCTTTTGGCTATAATGTCCGGCTCATTTG
>CBDUSK010000229.1:0-3034 GCA_965369915.1 uncultured Phycisphaerae bacterium | reverse complement strand
TGTGATATTGAAGAATTTAAAAGAAAAAAAGACAGTTACGTCGAGTGGTTCGATCGTGATAAATTGAAAGGGCCCATAGTTGCCAGAAGCAGAAAAGATGGGGACAAGTTCCGGCCGATAGGCGGCGGGGGAGAAAAAAAGGTCGGCAAATTTTTAACAGCAGCAAAAGTACCCGGTGTGCTGCGGAGAGAGGCTGTAATTTTTGCCGATGCTGAAAGGATCATCTGGCTTGCACCATTCAGGGCAAGCGAAGAGACGAAGATCAGCCGAGCAACGAAAAAGATCTTAGAGATCACCTTACTGTGATTGATCTTTGGTTTCTCTTTGCGGTACCGGTTTTGTTTTGAAAATAAGCATGCGGTAAAGATACTTTTTTTTGTTGCCTATGATAAACAAAGGGTCCTGCAAAAGGTGAGTTCGTCCGTAATATTCGCTTATCACGACCGGGTGGGATGCAGATACCGGGGTATGCCCATGAGGGACGATAAACTTAGCTTTATGTCCGGTGTCCCACAATGTATTCCAAATGCCATCTTCATCGATATAACATATATTATGTCGATATACGATAATCTTATATTGAAGCATGTATTCAGTGTCTTTTGGATGGGGTTCCTTGAAACGAACAAGCACTTGGTATTTTCCCGGTACTAGAATGCCGTCTTTTTTTAGAGGTACGATTTTGGCCATGATCCTTTTTTTGGAGTTGACTTCTACGACAGAATATATCTGGGGCTTTCTGTCAGGTGATGTAAAACCTACCTTTGGCGGGAACAGATATTCTGTTGCGCCGGTTTTATTAAATGATACTTCATACGTTGCCTGTAATTTTCCTACAACCGGATCCAGCGGTTTTATTGTTACAGAGCTTTCAACCTCGGCTGGTGAGGTAATAAATATGGTGGCGAAAACTGCGATAAGAATCAACTTTTTCATTTATTATCTCCTTAAGTGATGATCTTTGATCACTGTATGAGATTTTTGTAGATAAGACAAGAGTTTTTCGGGTTCGGCAAGGTCATTTTCAGGCTGAAATATGGGATTTTGGGTTGTGGTGAATAAATGCTTGACAATTTGGGAGTGAAAATCTAAAGTATGCCGACTGTTCGTTTGGGCGGTTAGAATCGCGGTAAGAGTAACAAAACGTTAACCTGTTATGATAAGGAGCTTTACAATGGCAACAAAGGTTGCAATCAATGGATTTGGGAGAATCGGAAGGGCAGTGGCAAGGATATTGCTGGAGAAAAAAGGCGAACTGGAACTGGTTGCGGTCAACGACCTTGCACCGGTCAAGAGCCTGGCTCACCTGTTTAAATATGATACCGTGATGGGTAAATGGGGCGGCACGGTCGAGGCGAAGGACGAGGCAATTGTCATCAACGGCAAGGAGATCAAGGTCCTTTCCGAGCGAAGTCCTGCAAAACTTCCCTGGTCTGATATGGGAGTTGAGATCGTGGTCGAATCGACGGGTATTTTCCGGACGAAGGAATCGGAGAAGGGCGGTTATGCCGATCATATCAAGGCAGGCGCTAAAAAGGTCGTTCTTACGGTTCCGGCGAAAGATGATATCGATGCGACGATCGTTCTCGGTGTAAACGACGACAAGCTTACCGCCGATGTTGCGTGTGCATCGAATGCAAGCTGTACGACGAATTGCCTTGCACCGGTAGCCAAAGTGCTGAACGATGCGTTCGGTATCGAGAAGGGTCTTATGACGACTATTCACGGTTATACGAACGACCAGAACGTCGCTGACATGATCCACAGTGATATGCGTCGAGCACGAGCGGCGGCTATGAACATTATTCCCACGACCACGGGAGCGGCCAAGGCGGTGGGCAAAGTTATCCCGGAGCTTAACGGCAAGTTGGACGGATTTGCTTTGCGTGTACCGGTTGTGGACGGCAGTTGTGTTGACCTGGTAGCGGAGCTTAAGAAGGAAGTAACTGTTGACCAAGTAAACGGCGCGATAAAATCAGCGGCGGAAGGTGCGCTTAAGGGCATCCTTGAGTACTGCGATGAGCCGATCGTCAGCAGCGATATCATCGGCAATCCGGCATCGAGCGTCTTCGATTCGCTTTGCACGATGGTGATGGGCAAGACGGTCAAGATCGTCAGTTGGTACGACAACGAGTGGGCATACTCCAACCGTACTGTCGATATGATGGAAAAGATGGCGAAGATGTGATATGAATTCAAGCGGGCCTGTTCTTTACTTGAACAGGCCCGGTTTTTGTTAATAGTTTCGGGCGTATCCATTTTTGAAAGGCCGATCGGAACATGGCGAAAAAGACTGTAGCGGATATCGATGTGAACGGCAAAAAAGTCCTGATGCGGTGTGATTTTAACGTTCCGCTGGACGAGAACTGCAATATCACGAGCGATGCACGTATCGTAAAGGCCTTGCCGACCATCAAGCATGTGCTCGATAACGGTGGAGCATTAATATTAATGAGCCATCTCGGAAGGCCGAAAGGCAAACGCGATGAAAAGCTTACGCTTGGGCCTGTTGCTCAAAGGCTGAGTGAACTGCTGGGAAAGGAAATCATATTTGCCGATGATTGCGTCGGGGCGGAGGTCGAGGCCAAGGCTGGTGCCTTAAATGCGGGTGATGTCATGCTGCTCGAGAACCTTCGTTTCCACAAGGAAGAGACGATAAAGGATAAAGCCGCCAAGGAAGACAATGAACTTCGGGAAGCAAAAAAGGATTTTGCGAAACAGATCGCCGCTTTGGCCGATGTCTATGTTTGCGATGCGTTCGGTACGGCTCACCGGGACAACGCCTCGATGTACACGGTTCCTGTGATGATGGAAGGCAAGGACCGTGTGAGCGGATTTCTTATCGAGAAGGAACTGGAATTCTTAGGCGAAACTGTCAATAACGCGAAAAAACCTTTTGTAGCCATTCTCGGCGGAGCGAAAGTATCCGACAAGATAGCTGTGATCGAAAATCTGCTCAGGAAAGTGGACAGTATCCTGATAGGGGGAGCGATGGCTTATACGTTTTTCAAGGCCCAGGGAAAGCAGGTTGGAA
>CBDUSK010000228.1:0-3057 GCA_965369915.1 uncultured Phycisphaerae bacterium | reverse complement strand
GCAACATACCCCGTCCGCCCAATGAACGGCGTGCTCATATCCGGCTTCGTCTCGATCGACATCAACAAAAGCGTTTACCCGGCGGACCTGGTCGGCACCTTGCAGGATTTCGACTATCGCCTCGACGTGGACGCACAAAAGGCCCGCCAGTCCATGGACCTCTTCCTCGAAGACGTCGAGGCCACGCTGCAGGGTCGCATAAAGGCCTACCGATACCTCTGGGACTACTGCGACTGGGACACGTTCATGTTAGTCTTTACGGGCACCGACCGCCTGCTGCATTTCCTGTGGAGCGCCTACGAGGACGCCCAGCACCAGTATCATGCCGCATTCGTGGACCACTTCCGAAAAATCGACGAAGTAGTCGGCGAGATAGCCGGCAAACTCACCGACGACGACCTGCTGATAATGCACTCCGACCACGGCTTCGAAAGACTCGACTACGAAGTCTTCGTCAATTACCCCCTTGTTGAAAGCGGCCTTTTGCAGTTCAAGCAGGACACCAATCCCGCCCTTGAGAACATCTGTCCCGGCACAAAGGCCTTCGCCCTGGACCCGGCGAGAATCTACCTCAATCTCCGGGGCAAGTACCCCGCCGGCAGCGTGGACCCTGCGGGCGCCGAGACGATACTCGAGCAGATCGAGGACCTCTTCGGCGAGCTGGAGATCGAAGGCCGAAAGGTCATCCGCGACGTCTACCGAAAAGAGGACATCTACACCGGCCCATACATCGATAGCGCCCCCGACCTCACACTCGTCGCCAACACCGGCTTCAACCTCAAGGGCAAGATCGGCTCCGACGCCCTCTATTCAAAAGGAATCTTCACCGGCAAGCACACCCAGGACACCGCATTCCTCCTCATAAAAGGCCCCCACGACCCCGCAAAACTACCAGATCCACCAAAAGTAAGCGACATACCCGCCCTCTTCACCTGACCAAAACCCTGCTGCAATGCAAAGAAGCGAATCACTTCGACATTCATTGAGCAAGTAGGGTGGGGTTTACCCCACCAGAAACCTTCGAAATTCAAAATTTCTCAGTTCGACATTCGATATTCGCTTTTCCCGTTTCCATCCCCACAGCCGCAAGCCCTTCGGAAAACGAATCAGCAGTATCGAACTGTGGTTCAATAACAAGTTCTCCACTCTGATTGATAAACCCCCACTTATCGTCTATATACACTGTGGCTAATCCTTCTGAAAACAAGTATGCTTTGTCGAAGTACGGTTTGTTAACAACCGTGCCGGTCTTGTCGATCCATTCGCACCAGTACTTCTCTCTATAACCCCAGCCCTTGGCATAGTGAACACGTGCCAGTCCTCTGGAGAACTTTGTCGGCCAACCCAAGCTCGGTTCAATAACAATCCTTCCGGTATTATCGATGAAACCCCACCTCTCAACCAGACCCCATTTCCCGTCAATTCTTACTATTACTATACCTTCATGAAACCCAAAAGCAGCACCAAACTGTGGCTCGATAACAACACTTCCGGTCTTATCTATAAAACCCCATTTATCGTTTATCGCAACGGCCGCCATCCCCTCGTAAAAACGACGAGCGCGATCGAACCGGGGCTTGATTATCATCTGCCCTGTTCTGTCAATATAACCCCGCTTGCCGTCAACTTTCACAAACGCCAAACCCTCCGAAAACCCGTCGGCATAAGCAAATCGTTCCGGAAAGGCCACCTCCCCCTGTTTATCTATGAAGATGTATTCTTCATCTACAGAAACAACAGCTAATCCTTCTGAAAAATCTCTTGGCATCCAGTCAGATCGTAGCTCGATAACAATCTTACCGCTTCTATTAATATAACCGGACTTGTCCCCGATCCCTATCAATGACATACCTTCGGAAAAAGCCTTTGCACTGTCGAACTGTGGCTCAACAATAACTTCCCCCTTCGTGTTTATAAAACCATATAAGCAAACGCTGTCCTGGACTTCTCCGAATTCAAATGGCGGAAAGTTTGGATCAAATCTCCAGGATTGTCTTTTCACAACTTCTTCGTCAGCATCCTCTTTTTTGATCCGATATCCGACACATGCAAGCCCCTCTGAGAAATCTTCTGCAAAATCATATTTAGGTTCAATAACGGTGTTTCCCGTCTTATCGATGTATCCGTACTTATAATAAGTTTCAGAATAACCATTACTCACTGGCTCCTCAGGCTTATCAATTAAACCATACCACCACCATGTGCAGTATTTACCCTTTTCCCATTGATAGAAATCGTTCTTGTTTTCATAAAGGAAGCATAATACCGAGGCTAATACTATCAGCACTAACAGAAAAACCGGGCCACGCTTTTTTTTACACACAAGCCAGGCTGCCATCGCAGACATTACAAGGAACACCACTGCCGGAATAGCATGTAAGAGCATCGGCCAGTCGATTCCAACTCTGTTATATTTCAGACAAGCACCGGTAAAACCAACCCACATCATCACGGAACCCGAAAAACAGGCGATAAAAAGAAGGGTTGCAACGATTAAGATTACCTGCACAGGTTTGATCTTTTCCCTTTCAACTTCCCTTATACCCAGTTCCCTGAGACCCGCCAAAAGCCGTTCTCGGGACTCCTTCGTCCCGATACCTCGAAAAAGAAAATCATCGCGGCCTGAAACTTTCAGGGTAATCATCTCTTTTGCTATGACGCCTTGAACATCACAGAGGTCAATACTACAGACTATCTCGTCGCCCCGTTTTTTTAATACTTTAACAGACGAAATTTCGTAAGAAATGTTTCGTAATGAAAGCCAGACTGCAAGAAAAACCACAGACATAAAGACGGCAGGGAATAAACCCAGCGATGCAACAAATTCCAGATAATTGGATTTGTCGTGATAAAACCGAAATAAACACGCCGCCCAAAGCAAGCCTAAGATCACCGGAAAAACCAGCCGCCCTTTCCGAAGTGTTTCCTTAGTATCAACTTTATAAGTTTCTTTTGCCATTAAATCCACGGAAACTAATGCTTTGTACCATTTTAGCAACCGAACATATAGATTCCAGCCCTAAAAATGCGCCTTTTGCCTGCCCGTTGGCTATAAAG
>CBDUSK010000227.1:0-3059 GCA_965369915.1 uncultured Phycisphaerae bacterium | reverse complement strand
GCTGCATACGCCGAGGCCGGACAGTTCGCCAGGGCCGTCACGACCGCCGGCAAAGCCCTGGAACCGGAGTTATTTCGACAGGAAAAAACAATTGCTCAGCAGGAATAAAGGCTTTTAGGGCCCAAAAAAGGCCTGAAAAGGCCAATATTAAAAAAAATCCAAAAAGTTCTCTTGCAATATAATTTTTTGTCGATATAATATTACTCGTTATGGATAGATACTTTACATTCAGTTGTCAAACCTTTGCCGGCCCGGCATTGCTTATTCTGCGCCGTTAGGCGCATAATAATTTCTCTACACATATCCTAAATAATCGTTTTTTCACTTTAATGTGGAATTTCTGCGTTTTTTACGTAATAATCTGCCGTTAAGGCGATTATCGAAATCAAAAATTTGGAGACAGAATTATGTCATCGGAAAAAGTTGTTATCTTCGACACGACATTGCGTGACGGCGAGCAGGCGGCCGGAAGCCGTCTTGGGGTCCGTGAGAAACTGGACATAGCCCGGCAGTTGGAAAGGCTCCGAGTCGATATAATCGAGGCCGGTTTCCCGGCATCTTCGCCAAAGGATTTTGAAGCTGTCGAATTGATTTCAAAGGAAATACAGGACACTGTAATTTGCGGGCTTTCGCGAGCAGTAGCGGCCGATATTGATTCCTGCGGCAAGGCGTTGAAACAAGCCAAACGCAGCAGGATACATACGGGCCTTGGAGTTTCGGACATTCATATCGCCGGGAAATTCGGTGATGACAAGTACGGCAAAACGCTCGGCGAGAAGAAAGCTAAGGCAATCGAGATGGCGACAGCGGCGGTTAAACATGCGCGGCAGTATACCGACGATGTGGAATTTTATACCGAAGATTCCGGGCGAGCGGATCCGGTCTATCTTTACGAAATACTTGAAGCGGTTATTGACGCAGGTGCCACAGTGTTGAATATTCCGGATACGACGGGCTATGCCATTCCGTATGAGTTTGGTGTTTTGATACACAATATCCGCCAAAAGGTTGCCAATATCGACAAGGTAACGATCAGCGTCCACTGTCATGACGACCTGGGCATGGCGGTTGCGAATTCGCTGGCCGGTGTCCGTAACGGTGCCCGCCAGGTGGAGTGTACTATTAACGGCGTGGGCGAACGTGCCGGCAATGCCGCGATGGAAGAAATTGTGATGGCCATCCGTACACGCCGGGACTTTTTTGATATCGATACGGGCATTAACTGTCTTGAGTTTTATCGTACAAGCCGCATGGTTGCCGAGATGCTGGCAATTGATGTGCCCCCGAATAAGGCTGTGGTGGGGAGCAACGCTTTTGCGCACAGTTCCGGGATCCACGTTGACGGTGTTTTGAAGAAGCGTGAAACGTATGAGATCATGAAGCCGGAAGATGTCGGCTCGCCGAAGAGCAGGGTTGTTTTGACGGCGCGGACGGGCAGGCACGGACTTCGGCATCAGCTTGAAGAACTGGGATACCGGTTATCGAAAGATGAACTGGAGCAGGTATATCAGCGGTTTCTGATTATCGCGGACAAGAAAAAGGAAGTGTTCGACGAGGACCTTGCGGCGATCGTCACCGAAGAAGTGCGGACAGTGGAGCATGTCTATACGCTCGAGTATATGCATGTAGCCTGCGGGACGGGGACCCTTCCGACCGCCAGCGTCAAGATACGCACTAAGGATGACAAGGTAACCCAGGCGGCAGCCTGCGGTGACGGCCCTGTCGATGCGGCGTACGAGGCGATAAGAGAAGCAACGGGTCTGTCCCCGAAGATCGAAAACTATTCGATCCGGGCCGTGACCGCAGGTAAAGAGGCGCTCGGCGAGGCTACCGTCCGGATCAAAAGTGATAAAAGGCCGTTCATTGGACGAGGAGTTTCAACGGATATTATCGAAGCCAGTGCCAAGGCCTATATCGATGCCATTAACCGAATGGTCACAGCGGAAAATACGGGACAGAACGAAGAACCGAAAATCGAATTGTAATAAAAAGTTAGTAAAGGTTAAGTTTTTTAACTGCACTTTCAGTAAAACAGACAAAGCGCAGAGGAGTACTTAAAATGGGTAAGACAATAACAGAAAAGATCTTCGCTCGGGCCGCCGGGAAAGATAAGGTCACAGCCGGCGAGTTGGTCAACGCGAAAATAGACGTGGTGATGTGCCATGACGTTACGACGCCGCCGGCAATTTCGATGCTTAAGAAAAACGGTATCGACAGGGTATTCGACCCGGAAAAGATCGTCGTAACCCCGGACCATTTTCAGCCCGCAAAGGACATAAAAAGCGCAGAACTTCATAAGCGTCTTGACAACTGGGCAAAAGAAAAAAAGATAAAACACTATTATCCGGTCGGCAAGGCCGGCGTCTGCCATGCGCTCCTGCCGGAGCAGGGACATATTCGGCCCGGCGAAGTTATCGTCGGCGGCGATTCGCACACGTGCACCTATGGAGCTTTCGCGGCGTTCAGCACAGGGGTCGGCTCGACCGATCTTGCAGCAGCTATAGCAACGGGCGAATTGTGGTTCAGGGTGCCCGAGTCAATAAAATTCGTGCTCAGCGGAAAACTCGGCAAGGGCGTTTACAGCAAGGATATTATCATTGCGGTCATTACGAAGATAGGCGTCGATGGTGCGCTTTACAAGGCCATGGAATTTGCCGGTGATACGCTGGATGATATCAGCGCCGAAGCAAGGATGACCATAACGAACATGGCTATCGAAGCGGGCGCCAAAAGCGGCATCATCGGCTTCGACGAGATAACTAAAAAATATCTCGACGAACATCTTAAGGAAGACAAAAACTATACCGTTTTCGAATCCGACGAAGACGCCGAATATGTCTCGGTAGTGGATATTGACTGCGCTGCCTTAGAACCGATGGTTGCAAAACCCCATCTGCCGAGCAACGGTGCGCCGATAAGCGAATGCGCTGGAATCCGGATGGACCAGGCCTACATCGGAAGCTGTACGAACGGCCGCATCGAAGATTTGCGGATCGCCGCGGAGATATTAAAAGGCAAACAGGTCGCTATCAGAACGATCGTCGTCCCGGCAACACCGG
>CBDUSK010000226.1:0-3082 GCA_965369915.1 uncultured Phycisphaerae bacterium | reverse complement strand
CGGCGCTTATCATTTGTGTTCTTAATTGGAGCTGAAATGAAAAAGGAGATTTCGATGGCTAATGTAATATTACAGACAGAGATACCGAATGTATCGGCTAACCACGGCAAGGTCCGTGACATATACGATCTTGGCGATAAGCTGATATTCGTGGCATCGGACAGAATAAGCGCCTTTGACCGTATCATGACGACGGGAATACCTTACAAGGGCATTGTCCTTACGCAGATATCGCTTTTCTGGTTCGATCTGATTTCTGATATAGTTGAAAACCATCTCATATCCGCCGACGTGAGCACTTATCCGAAACCGTTTTGCGATCATGCCGACCAGCTTGCCGGCAGGAGCATGATGGTCAAAAAGACGCAGGTTTTGCCCGTTGAGTGCGTGATAAGGGGTTATCTGGCAGGGTCGGGGTGGAAGGAATATAAGGCCGGCGGCACTGTCTGCGGGGTCAGACTTCCCGAGGGTCTTTTGCAGTGCGACAAACTTCCGGAGCTGATCTTTACCCCGGCGACCAAAGCTGAGATAGGCGACCACGACGAGAACATAAGCTTTAATAAATGTCTTGATATTATAGGCGAAGACGCCGCCAACTATGTGCGACAAAAGAGCCTTGATATCTTTACCAAAGCCAGCGTTTATGCCGAATCCAAAGGCATTATTCTTGCAGATACCAAGTTCGAGTGGGGTGTAACGGACGACGGTATAATTCTGATCGACGAAATATTAACGCCGGATTCGTCGAGGTTCTGGCCTGCCGATAAATATGAGCCGGGCCGGGACCAGGAAAGCTACGACAAGCAGTTTGTACGGAATTTTCTCGAAGAGATAAACTTCGATAAATCCGGTTCCGGAGTTCCTCTGCCGCCTGATATTACGGAAAGAACCTCGGCGAAATATATCGAGGCTTACGAAGTACTGACGGGCAAGAAGTTTGAAATTTAGGTTGAAGCCTTAAAGGTTCCAGGCTTGTGCGAACTTTTCGAAGCTTCGGTCGTAAGTTTTTTCAGCATCGGGCGGGAAGCAGCAGCCGGGCAGTTGTCTGCTGGCCAGATGATATTTTATACAGTCGCAGCATACTCCTTGTTTGTCGCAGCTGGTATAGGTGCAGCCGCAGTGTTTAAGGGTTTCTTCTTTTTTACATTCCATTGGCGATTACCTCCACCGATAAAAAAAATTAAACTTGATATCCGGGAAAGTATTTTACCCGATATCAATGAAAATGCAATTCGATAATATCCTTATCGGCAAGTTTATGGGTTCGATGGACCTGCTGGCCTGGGTGGACGTCTGCGCCCCATGCGCGCGCGCTTTTTAGTTTGTCCACTAATTCGCGATGGATCAGCCTGGCAAGGTCAGAGACGTCCGAGCCCCTCGGCAGGGTGAACGGGTCTTTCATATCCGGCTCTTTGCCGGGCTTTTTCGCATAGACCCGGACAATATCCAGCATTTTGAATATCTTTAAAGCAAGTTCATCCATACCTTCGCCGGTTTGGGCGGATAGTTTTATATAATCAAGATCCCGCCCGCAGGACCGTTTGAGAGTTTCGATAGTTCCGGATTCGGCGATATCGCATTTGGAGCAAATTACAAATCCTCGTTTACCGAGCAGGTTACCGTTGGTGTCAGTTGCTTCGGTTTTTTCGTCGAGAAGCAGGCGATGCGAATCGAGATATTTTAAGCAAACCTGCATCTGTTCGAGTACATCGGCGCCGAGGTCGATGACGATCCCTATCAGGTCACAGCCTCGGTATGTTCCGACCTGGCCCGGTGCCGCGTAGTCGGCGGTGACGGGGGGCATATCGACAAGCTCTATCGGTACATCCTGGTATTTCATCATTCCCGGTGCAGGTTTTGTCGTTGCGAAAGGATAGTCGGCGATATTGACCTTTGCCTTGGAAAGTGCGCCTACGACGGAGCTTTTGCCGCAGTTGGGCATGCCGATGAGCACGACCTGGCCGGCTCCGCTTTTGGGGATGTGGAAAACGTCGACGTGTTTGCCGCCGCTTTTTTTGGGGCCCGTACTTGCCGCCCTTAGTTTGCTGAGCCTTTTCTTGAGGTCGGCCCGCATATGCTCTGTGCCCTTGTGCTTCGGAATAACGCGAAGCATTTCCTCAAGTGCAAGGGTCCTTTCTGCATCGCTGCCGGCGCTTTTATACCACTTGTCGGCCTTGTAATATTCCGGTGTCAGATTAGCGGGCATAAGATCACCTGAAAAATTCTATTAGCCGGACTTGATCCGCATATTTTCATATACCGCTTCGACAAAATATTCGACCATCGTTTTTGCCGGCCAAACCTGCTCGCCCTTTTCCGGATTTGATTCGCACCATGGTATCAAAAGCGGAAACAACGCCATACCTGAAGTCGTGCCCTCTAACTTATCAGCGGCGGATGTGAACACCTTGGTGATACTTACCGGCAGCTCGACAGATTCCGGGGCAACCTGCGAATCGTTTTTACATGTTGCCGGCTCGCTTATAGTGAGGCACTCTCTGCAGATCAACGGCCTTTGTTCATACATCGCGCAGACGTTATCTATCAGGAACGCGCACGGCATATTCAGTTCTTTATGCCAGTCGGCAAGGTTTTCTATGCGGTTTTTCATTGGATCATCATCTGTGGTCTTAACATCGTAAGCGGGTATTTTGACAGAGTGGATCCGCTCGATAACGTTGAGAAAATTCTGGAGAATGCCCTTGCGTTCGGCTGGGGACAGAGCCATGATCTCATCTCTGATAAGGAACGCCTCGGCGGATAATACCGTCACTATGTAATAGCAGCAATAAGAACAACCTTTGCAGCACGATATGGTCTTGCCGTTCCTGGAAAGTTGTTTTTCGACAGCATTGACGATCCTGTCCGAGAGCGACCGGGCCATGGGGACCATTTCCGACAGTCTTGCCTGGCAGTCCTTTACGCCGATCTGTGCCTGCAAAGATTCACCTAAGACATCGATCCGTAATTCGACTATGTCTATGTCGCCCCTGTCAGAGACAGGTTCGTCCAGCAGGATTATCGGCAGTTCTTTATTTTTCATAATAATTGTTTTTTAACGAACATCAAGCCGGTAAAGAGT
>CBDUSK010000225.1:0-3092 GCA_965369915.1 uncultured Phycisphaerae bacterium | reverse complement strand
TTGAAATAACCTGGACCAACTTACCGTATCTAACATGAGGTATACAGGATAATGGGGAAAAGAAGAACGAATATGGGAAATATTATAATAAAAAATGGTGCATTATTCATTTTGGCAGCTTCCTATATACTGGTAAATACAACTGACATCACAGCAGAACAGATGTTGACAGCAGGACTTACAAAATACTATATCTCGATTATGACTGGTCGTTAAATGAACAAAAATAACGAAAAACCTGTTATATTGTTTGTAAAGTATCCTCAGGCTGGGACTGTTAAGACAAGACTTGGCGAACAGATCGGCGCCGATGAGGCAGCAGGGCTTTATAAATGTTTTGCCGCTGATCTGATCGGAACGGTTTCTTCAAATTCAAGTCTAACGATTTGCTATGATCCTTCGGTCAGCGAAAAGGAATTTATCGACTGGCTTGGTGTTCAACATTCATATATTCCTCAAAGCGGGTCTGACCTGGGAGCCAGGATGAAAAATGCATTTGAACAGGTTTTTGATACAGGCCTTAAGGAAGCGGTTTTGATCGGCTCCGACGCGCCGGATCTACCCGTTGATCTTATCGATCGCGCTTTTTCAGCATTTGAAACTTACGATGCTGTAATAGGTCCAAGCAGTGACGGCGGTTATTATCTGATAGGCTTTTCAAGGCAAAGGTTTTTGCCGGAAATCTTCGATGGGATCAGTTGGAGTACAGAAACTGTTTTTCAAGATACCATGAAAATTTTCGATCAAAACGACAATAAGGTTCGTACCCTGCCATTATGGTACGATATCGACACAGTCAAAGACTTAAAGGCATTGATCCTGCGTAACAAACATACAGCCTTCAGGAAGTCGGAAACAATAGCATATCTTCAGAAGATGAAGCGGGGAGGCAAGTGCTGTGTATAACTATGATGTAGTAGTGATAGGCGCCGGATCTGCGGGTCTGGTTGCATGCAAACTGGCTAACGGGCTGGGCAAAAAAGTGGCCCTGATCGAGAAAAGAAAGATCGGTGGGGACTGTACCTGGTTCGGTTGCATTCCAAGCAAAACGCTCATCAAATCCGCAAATCAGGCTCACCAGGTAACTCGTCTTGGCGAATTCGGATTAGAAACCAAAGAACCTATTGAGTTAAATACTGATAAAGTCATGGAACATGTCAGAGCAGTTGTTCAGGCTGATGCTGACGGTCATCCGCCGGAAAGCTACGAGGCCGAAGGTATAAATGTGCTGTTCGGTTCCGGTCATTTTCTGGATAACCATAAATTCAAACTGGACCAAAAGGTAATATCATCAAAAAAGTTTATTATATGTTGCGGGTCCCATCCTTTTGTTCCGTCAATAGAAGGGCTGGAGAAAATCGATTATCTGACCAATGAGACAATATTTGATCTGGAAGTTCTGCCCAAATCAATGATCGTTTTAGGGGCAGGTCCGATCGGGATCGAACTGTCCGCTGCCTTGAATCGTCTCGGTGTAAAAGTTACCATGCTTCAAAGATCGGCCGATATTCTCAAAAAAGACGATCCCGAACTTACTTCAAGACTGCTTGGAATTTTGAAAGATGAAGGATTGATTTTACTAACCAATACCGAGGTTAAAAGCTTCAGTCGCAACGGGGACAAAATAACAGTCTATATTGAAGACAAAGAACAAGTCAAACAGCAGATCGAAGCAGAATCGGTCCTGGTGGCGGTCGGAAGGAGGCCGAATACCGAAGGTCTGGAACTTGAAAAGGCAGGCGTTGAATTTGACAGTAAGGGAATAAAAGTTGACGAACATCTCAGGACTACAGCGAAAAATATATATGCGGCGGGAGATATTGTGCCGCCATATCTTTTTACTCACATAGCAGAATATGAGGCGGTAATTGCCGGGACCAATGCGTGTTTACCTTTTCCAATAAAAAAAACTAATTACGATAATGTATTGTGGTGTACCTATACCGATCCGGAACTTGCGCATGCAGGTTTAACCGAGCAACAGGCACGAGAGCTCCATGGGGATCAAATAAAAATTTATCGATGGGACCATAAGGATGTTGACCGGGCAAGGACCGATCTGGCCCAAAACGGCCTTACAAAGATCATTTGCGGTCCTAAAGGTAAAATACTCGGCATCGGCATCTTAGGTCACAGCGCCGGCGAAATTATGCATGAGGTCCAGCTTGCTAAATCCCTGAACAAGCCATTCAGTAAGATCGCTTCGGTTATTCACGCTTATCCATCCTATTCCGATGCTATACGGCAACCGGCAAAGAAATGTTATATTGACATACTGCAGGACAATTTTTTCATCAAACTCATAAAGTCGCTTACGAGCAAAAAGAACCGCATTCGAGTAATACTTCTGCTGGCGGTTATTGCTTTGCTCGTCGGACTTCGGTTTACCGGCATAGCCGACAAACTGACACTTGGTAATCTCCAGGCTAATGCAGCAAAATTGCGTGACTTTTCCAATGCCAATTATTTACGATCGGTGTTGATCTATATCGTTTTATATATTGTGGTAACCTCATTTTCATTGCCGGGGGCAACGGTACTAACCCTGGCTGGGGGATTTTTATACAATTTCTTTATCGGAGCAATATATGTAAATATCGCCGCGACGGCAGGGGCTACACTGGCTTTTCTTTTCGCAAGATATATTGCGGGGCGATCTATACAGAAAAAATTCGGTGACAAACTCATTAAGTTTAATGAAGAACTGGATCGCAATGGAGCAAGCTATCTTTTAACTCTGCGTTTTATACCGTTGTTTCCGTTCTTTATGATCAATCTCGCTGCGGGTTTGACAAACGTTTCTCTATTAACCTATATCTGGACGACTTCTGTTGGAATATTTCCCGGTTCACTGATATACGCATATGCCGGTCAGCAACTCGGCGAGATCAAGAGCGTTCAGGACATATTTACCGGCGGGGTATTATCAGCATTTATATTGTTAGCTGTTTTTGCACTTATTCCTGTTTTCTATAAAAAGTTCAAGGGAAAAACCAGGTAAATTATGGAGATCTTTCATGGATAAAATTTATGTTTATTTCGAAAGGGAAGGATCATGGAAACCAGCAAAAAGTATCAAATGTTAATGTTGT
>CBDUSK010000224.1:0-3093 GCA_965369915.1 uncultured Phycisphaerae bacterium | reverse complement strand
TTATCTGCACTGTTTTATTTTATAAATAATTATCTATAGTTTGATCTTATCTGCTTAAAAGCAGTCTTTAAAAACTAAATACTGTTCATGCCGAAAGCCAGAAGCTGAAATACAGATACATCACAAGGCCCAGCCCATGCCCGGTCAAAGGGTATTTGTTGCTGCGAAGGTCATGGCATATACTTTCCATGCGACGAGGAGGGCAGCTGCCATTACGACGTATGTGAAATATGCGCGCAGTTTTTCGTCTTTTGTCTTCAGGCCGACGTGCGTACCGATGTATGTTCCAACAAGGCCGCCTGCGACCATGATGGGCCAGAGTTTCAGTGAGATATTGCCGCGGCTGAAGTGAAAGATAACGGCGATAAACGATGATACAAGTACGAACATCAGGCTGGTTCCGACGGCCTTTGAAGGACGCTGGCCGATGAGGTAAATAAGCGCCGGCAGCAGCAGCACTCCGCCGCCGATACCGAGCAGGCCGGTCAGGACACCTATGCCCAACCCAAAAATGATGAGCGGCAGCAGTGGAAGGGCGGTACCTTCGAGGGAGTCAAAATGTATCCTTGGCCGAAGCCTGAGCCTGGCGAACAGGCCGGTGTGTTTTTCTTCGGTTTTTTTGGTGTTGCGCATATTGTCAAGCTTCAGAAACACCGCAAGGGAAACGAGAATGAACAGAAACACAACGAAAAGTACATACTGCACAGCGACTTGCTCTCTTCCCATTATTACCAGCGGCGGGAGTTTTTTTAATTCTTCGAGTAATAGGCCCCCGATAAGCACGCCGATGACACTGCCTGAGGCGAGAGTAAGGGCAAGTTTATAATCGACGGTCCTGGAACCCCGGCGTTTGAATAATCCGAAGGCGCTGTTAAAAAGTATCGTCGCGACGTCGGTGCCGACTGCGATCGGTGCGGGAAAACCCAGCAGCATAAGGGCAGGCGACATCAAAAATCCGCCGCCGACACCAAAAACGCCGGTAAGGAAGCCGACGAACAGGGCTATCAGCGCAGCACCGGTGAGCATTAACGGACTACAGATCATGTTTTACTTTGCTCCATTTATTTTTTTTGGTGTTGTTTCTGTATCCTGGCCCAGGTATCACGCAGCGATACTGTCCGGTTAAATACGAGCTTATCGGCGGTGCTGTCGGTGTCGGTGCAGAAATAGCCGAGCCTTTCGAACTGAAAACGGTCCAGCGGTTTTGTTTTTGCCAGACTTTTTTCGACTCGGCAATTGCTAAGGACCTTAAGTGAATCGGGATTTATGTTATTTATGAAATCCTTGGCTTGGGCAGCTTCAGGATTTTCGCTGACGAAAAGCTTGTCGTAGAGTCTTACTTCGGCGTTAAGCGATTCTGCGGCGGACACCCAGTGCAGTGTTGCCTTTACCTTTCGCCCATCTGGCGCATCTCCGCCTCGAGTGTCGGGATCATACATGCAGTGAAGTTCGACGATCCTTCCTGTTTCGTCTTTGACCACTTCGGTGCAGATCATGAAATAGGCGTATCGCAGGCGGACCTCCCGGCCGGGGGCAAGGCGGAAGAATTTTTTCGGCGGATCTTCCATAAAATCATCCCGCTCAATGTAAAGCTCTTTTGTAAACGGTACTTTGCGCGTGCCGGCTTGGGGGTCCTGCGGATTGTTTACGGCTTCTAATTGTTCTATGGTGTTTTCAGGATAGTTGTCGATGACGACCTTTAAGGGATCAAGGACGGCCATAACCCGGTGAGAAGTCTGGTTGAGGTCCTCGCGGACGCAGTGTTCAAGCAGGGCAAGATCGATAGTGCTGTCGGTCTTGGCGATGCCGATCTTTTTGCAGAATTCGCGGATCGAATGCGGGCTGCAGCCTCGGCGTCTCAACCCGGCGATGGTCGGGATTCTCGGATCGTCCCAGCCGCTGACGCAGCCTTCTTCAACCAGGCGGCGGAGCTTGCGCTTGCTCATTACGGTGTAAGTTAAGTTCAGGCGCGCGAACTCGATCTGCTGTGGATGGTGAATATCGAGCTGTTCGAGGAACCAATCGTAAAGCGGACGGTGATTTTCAAATTCCAGCGAGCAGAGCGAATGAGTGATACCTTCGATGGAGTCTTCCAGTCCGTGGGCCCAGTCGTACATCGGGTAGATGCACCAGTCGTCGGAAGTGCGGTGATGACCGGCGTGGAGAATGCGATACATGACGGGGTCGCGCATGTTCAGATTCGGCGATGACATATCGATCTTTGCTTTCAGGCAGCGCGAGCCGTCGGGGAATTGGCCTTTGCGCATTCGTTCGAACAGGTCGAGATTTTCTTCGACGCTTCTGTCTCTGAAGGGGCTGTTTTTTCCGGGTTCGGTCAGTGTGCCGCGGTATTGGCGCGTTTGGTCTGCGGTGAGGTCGCAGACGTAAGCTTTGCCTGCGTTTATAAGCTGGACGGCGTATTGGTACATCTGTCCGAAATAGTCCGATGCGAAATACAGGCGGTCCTGCCAGTCCCAGCCGACCCAGTGAATATCCTGTTTTATAGATTCGACGTATTCTTCTTCTTCCTTGACGGGGTTGGTGTCGTCGAATCGCAGATTGCATTTTCCGCCGGGATTTTCAGCGGCGATACTGAAGTTCAGGCAGAAGGCCTTGGCATGTCCGATGTGGAGATAGCCGTTCGGTTCGGGGGGAAAACGTGTGTGAACGCGGCCGTCATTCTTGTTTGCCTTAACGTCCCTGGCGATGACGGTCCGTATAAAATCAAGCGGAGCGGAAGAATCATTAGTATCCATATCAGTACCTTTTGTGATATTCTTTTACTATGTAATCGGCGTTTCAGGCAAATTACGTCAGATTTTTAAGCAAGTGAAAATAAATCCACCCGCACTATAAAAAGTTTATTTTAGCAGATTCGGAAAGTACAGGGTAGCTTAAAACCTCTTTTATCTTAAGCTTGACAAAAGTGTAAATATTGGTTACCTTCGGCGTTTTTCAAGGAATTTGTGGGAAGTTTTGTAATGGTTGTAACGCGTTTTGCCCCATCTCCAACGGGTTATCTTCATATCGGGGGTGCCCGTACGGCGTTGTTTTGCTGGCTTATGGCGAGGCGTAACAACGGCAGGATGATAC
>CBDUSK010000223.1:0-3103 GCA_965369915.1 uncultured Phycisphaerae bacterium | reverse complement strand
TACTGTGAGTATTTGAATCTCGGCCGTAAACGCAGTAGCCGGGAAAAGAAACCGCTAAAATTCGAACCTGTCTTTGTGAGCCCACAGTCCCAGGCCGGGATTTGAAATATAGTAAACTCCCCGGCCATCTATCGTATTAAATCCATCCGTAAGCTTTTCGGGGTCATATTTTTTCATCATATCCGAAAGATCGGCGTATTCAAAGTTAACCGATTCGGTTTCTTCTTTTGTTAATTTTCCCGGACAGTATGTGATCTTAAATCTGGCTTCAGAAGAGCCGTGGATCAGATGTGCGGCGGCACTGAGATTTGCCTTGAGGTCATCGCTGGTTTCGACGAGTTCCAAGACCCTCTCAGTTCCGACATAGCCGTACTTTCTTATCAGAGCATCAATTTGATCGTCTTCGCCGAACTGGGTTACTCCCGGGGCCAGGACTATCAACTCGCCGCCGTCAGCTATTGCCATCCGCGTTCTGTATATGCTTTTATTGCCCAGCCAGGTACTTTTGAATTCTTCCGGGTCGAGGTAA
Organism: uncultured Phycisphaerae bacterium; assembly: GCA_965369915.1. GTDB lineage: Bacteria > Planctomycetota > Phycisphaerae > Sedimentisphaerales > Anaerohalosphaeraceae > CBDUSK01. Next base: position 2,574 of record CBDUSK010000223.1, on the reverse strand, counting down.
ACGACGACTTTTTCAAGCGGGGCATCCAGCATCTGAAAGTTGACTTTCAGTGAAAGCTCCGCTGCAAGATCGAAACACTCGATATCATCGCCTATGAACAATCCCCTCACAATTTGTCCTTCTTCGGATGCACTTACCACCGTAAGAGCATATACTATTGGCAGATCGCGCGCGAAATGCTCGGAGGCGTAATTGAGAATTTTCCTGACAGGTGTATCGGCCCTGCCCATAATCTGTTCCATTCCGTAAACAGCGCCGAGGAAATGACTTTTATTGATGCCCTCACTGCCGCCGGTGCCGATAAATATATTCTTATTATAATTGGCCATCCCGACAACCTCGTGAGGGACGACCTGGCCTATCGAAAGGATAAGGTCAAAGCCGCCGTCAACAAGCAGCCTGTCAACCTGAGCGGGCCAATCGAAATCGACTTTTCCGTCGCTTACCTGGCGGAGGAAATCAGCGGGCACGCGCCCAAGCGTAACAAGCCCGTCCCGCCAGTTATGTTTTCGGAAAAGCCCGTGGTCAATTTCGCCATACATCCTGTCGATTTCATTAGTAGTCATGGGACAATGTGTGCCGATCGCGGGGAGAATATCTGTCAGGCTTTTGCCGTAATAGTTCCAGATCAAACGCGTAAGCTCTCCCGCCAGCGAATGTATCCGCGTAATATCAGGGGGAACAGCCAGTACCTTTTGTTTCGGTCCGAGCTTTTCCAGCACCGAGTACAGGGCAAGCTGGAGATCCTGACCGGTCAAGTTATCGTTTTGGCTTCCGCGTTTATAATACAGCATATTTATCCCCGCCGGTTTACCAATCGGGATTTTCCGGCAGATACGAATCAAATTCGGCTAACAACTTTTCTTCATACTCGCCGGCGTATTGGCCATTAACAAATTTATCGAACGCTTCATCGCAAAATCGCTTCCACGATCGTGCCTCATCGCCGGGATTGACAGGGTAGAACAGCGCATCATTTGCTCTTGCCGCCTTGAAATCCCCCGGTGCATCGCCTATCATCAAAACATGCTCCGGTTTATATTTTCCGCCGGACGCATAGGCCAGGTGCTGCGCTTTTGTGCCCATCTCCTGGCCTGCGATAACCTTTACGAACTGGGCGATATCGTGTTCCCGCCATTCCCTCTGCAGAGCTTCGTTCGGGGTAGCCGAACAAACTATCACATCAGCGTGTTTCGATATCTTTTCAAGGCTTTGGCGAACATAAGGGAAGGGAGGGATGTCCTTTACGATCTCTGTGACCATTTCATTTACCCGAAGGCTCCACTTGAGAACATGCTGAAGTTGAGCTTCAGCTTCGGCGCTCTTAGCTTCTTTGATCGCTTTTTGGAGCCCTTCGTTACTGAGAAGGCTGTTTGGGTCATTGACCCAGGCGCAGTAATGCTCGAACTTCGGGGCCTGGAAACCTACCTCTTTTACTGCGGGATGATCCGGCAGGAGTTCGGTCAGGATGCGGACGATGGTTTTGTGCCGATTGGCTCCGCGGGTTTTTGAAAAAAGGTCGGCGAATTCCTTGCATTCTCTGGCTGCTTTAGCAACCGGCTGGAGACCGAAATAACCGATCATCATTGGACAAAAGCATTCCCTCTGCTTGATGCCCATCGTATCAAACACACAGCCGTCAGAATCTATGCCGACGAAAAATTCACTTTCAACGGGCATCTCTTTTAATTGTTTTGCCGGATCGGACATAATATTCCTTTTGTAACTAAACTCCGCTAAATGCGTTAAATCCGCCGTCTACAGGTATAACAGTACCGGTAATGAACCTGGATGCATCGGATAATAACCAAAGAACCGTCCCTATCAGTTCTTGGGCCTGGCCGAACCTGCCCATCGGCGTATGATCGATAATGGTTTTTCCCCTGGCGGTAAGTTCGCCGGTTTTTTCGTCCGTCAACAGAAAACGGTTCTGTTCTGTGAGGAAGAATCCCGGTGCGATCGCGTTTACCCGGATATCTTTCGAATAATTCTGACACATATGTACCGCAAGCCATTCGGTGAAGTTGCTGACCGCCGCTTTGGCCGCCGAGTATGCCGCGATCTTTGTCAAAGGACGGAACGCGTTCATGCTTGAAATATTCAAAATGATCCCCTCGCCGCGCTGGGCCATGTGTTTTCCGAATACCTGTGACGGCAGCAATGTCCCGATAAAATTCAGATCGAACACATCCCTGATCGCATCGGCCGGTATATCGAAAAACGACAGATCATCCGAAGTAGTCGCCTGCTTCTTATTGCCGCCCGCCCCGTTTATCAGTACATCGACTTTGCCCATGCTTTCGGCGGCACAGATAAAAGCTGCCTGGATTTTTTCTTTGTCCAGCACATTAGCTTCGACGGCAATCGCGAAGTTTCCTTCGGCTTCGATCTGTTTACACAATTCATTCGCATGGGAAACATCGTAATCCACAACACAGATCTTTGCACCATATTGGGCAAGCTGCCTTGCAAGAGTTCCGCAAAGAACACCCGCCCCGCCGGTGATAACGATCGCCTTGTCTTTAATATCAAAAAGTTCATTCATTTTTTTATCTTCCTTTTATAATTTAATAC
>CBDUSK010000222.1:0-3113 GCA_965369915.1 uncultured Phycisphaerae bacterium | reverse complement strand
CACGATTCTATATTGTGAATTTCCCGCCTTTTGGCTATAATGTCCGGCTCATTTGTTACTAATGATCGGTGATTATTTCTTAGAGTTAAATTTCGGTCAGGAAAAGGCAAAATTGGCCAATAAAATTGTTTCAAAACAGCAGCTTTCTGAAAATGTTTTCATGATGGATGTTCATACACCCCTTATCGCCCGGGCCGGGAAACCGGGCCAGTTCGTAATTATCAGCATCAGCAGTGATTACAGCGAACGGATCCCCTTGACCATCGCAGGTGCCGATCTCAAGGCCGGTACGATCCGCCTGATCTTCCAGCGCGTCGGCAAGAGCACCACAGAGATGGCCGACCTCAACACCGGCGATACCATCGACAACATCGCAGGCCCGCTTGGAAACCCGACTCACATCGAGAAATTCGGCACCGTCGTCTGCATAGGCGGCGGGATCGGTAATGCGCCCCTTCTGCCAATTGCGACCGCCTTAAAGCAGGCCGGTAACACGATCATCAGCATCCTCGGCGCCAGAACCAAGGACCTGCTCATCCTCGAAGACGACTTTGCCGCCATCAGCGATGAGTTGATTATCGTAACCGATGACGGCTCGTACGGCCGAAAGGCCCTGGTTACCGAACCCTTGAAAGAGGTATGCGCTCGCGAAAATAAACCCGAACTCGCCGTTGCCATAGGCCCCGCTATCATGATGATGTTCTGCTGCGCAACAACACTCTCCTTCGATGTTCATACCATTGTCTCACTGAATACCATCATGGTCGACGGAACCGGGATGTGCGGCGGATGCAGGGTCGAAGTAGGCGGAAAAACTAAATTTGTCTGCGTTGACGGCCCGGAGTTCGACGGACATAAGGTCAACTTCGACCTCATGATGAAAAGGCTCGGCGCCTATAAGGCCCAGGAACAAAAGGCCCATCAGGAGTATTTAAAACATAGATGTAAGATCGGCTTGAATGATTAGAAGGAATTTGGCTTTACTTGAAGTTGCCGAGGAGCTTAACTCGTGACGGATAATGATAAACTTTTACAAAAGCTTTTGAAAAAGCAAAAAGCGGACCCACTCAAACCGAAGGACCGTTTTGAAATTCCCTCGCAGGACATGCCCGCCCAGGACCCGAACGCCCGCAGAAAAAACGTCAGCGAAGTTGCCACCGGCTATACCGAAACCCAGGCCCGCCTCGAAGCCATGCGCTGTCTGCAGTGCAAAACCGAACCCTGCATCGAGGGCTGTCCCGTAAAGATCAAAATAAAAGATTTCGTCTCCGCCATCGCCGATGGCGACGACAAAAAGGCCCTCGAAATAATCAAGGAAAACTCCCTTCTGCCCGCGGTCTGCGGACGCGTCTGCCCCCAGGAAGTACAGTGTCAGGAAACATGCACCGTCGGCAAAAAATTCAAGGACGTCGGCCAGGCCGTTTCGATCGGCAGGCTCGAACGATATGTCGCGGACCTTGGCCGCAAGGAAGGCTCCGTTCCAAAGGTCGCGTCTCCCACCGGAAAGAAAGTCGCCGTAATAGGCTCCGGCCCCGGCGGGATCGTCGTTGCCGCCGATGCCAGAAGGGCAGGCCACGATGTTACTGTATTCGAGGCCTTCCACAAACCCGGCGGCGTGCTCGTCTACGGCATCCCCGAGTTCCGGCTGCCCAAGGCCATGGTTCAGGAAGAGATCGACGTACTCGAAAAAATGGGCGTCAAAATAATCTGCAACTTCGTCGTCGGCAGGACCCGCACGATCGCCCAGCTCATGGCCGAAGACGGTTTCGACGCGGTTTATATCGGTGTCGGTGCCGGCCTGCCCCGATTTATGAATATCCCCGGCGAACACCTCGTCGGTGTTTACAGCGCCAATGAATACCTCACCCGCGCCAACCTCATGAAGGCCTACCAGTTCGGCAAAGGCGCCGATACTCCCATCGCCGTCAGTAAACGCGTAGCCGTACTCGGCGGCGGCAACGTCGCCATGGATTCGGCACGGACGGCGATTCGGCTCGGCGCCGAAAAGGTTTATCTCGTTTACCGCCGCAGCGAAAAGGAAATGCCCGCCCGGATCGAAGAGGTCCATCACGCAAAGGAAGAGGGCGTCGAATTCTGCATCCTCCAAAACCCCAAGCGCATTATCGGCAACGACGACGGTTACGTTACCGGCATGGAGTGCCTCAAATACGAACTCGGCGAGCCCGACGACTCGGGCCGAAGGAGGCCGATACCGCTCGAAGGCAGCGAATTCACCATCGATGTCGATACCGTCATCGTCGCCATCGGCAACGGAGCTAATCCTCTCATAGGTCAAACTACGCCGGGGCTGGAACTGAACAAGTGGGGCAATATCGTCGTTGACGAAAACTGCAAGACCTCGCTCGAAGGCGTTTACGCAGGCGGTGACATCGTCCTCGGCGCCGCCACCGTCATCCTCGCGATGGGTCAGGGCAGAACCGCGGCCGCGGCCATTAACGAATACCTCGCCGCCGGAAAGTGATACAAGCTATGAGTATCCGAGCCGTTATATTCGATCTGGACGACACCCTCGTTGTCGAAAAGGCTTCTGCCGAAGCCGCCTTCCTCGCCGCCTGCGAGCTTGCCCGCGACAAATACGGCGTCTGCCCCCAGGGGCTGCATGAGGCCGTCCGCCGGACCGCCGGCGAACTTTGGTACGCCTCGGATACCCATCCCTATTGTAAAGAGATCGGCATAAGCTCATGGGAAGGCCTGTGGGCCGGCTTCGGTGGCGATGAGGCAAACCTAAAGGCCCTTCGTAAATTCGCGCCCGTTTATCGCATCCAGAGCTGGGTCGATGCCTTGGCCGAATTCGATATCGTCGATCTTTCCTTAGCCGCTCAGCTTGCCGATACATTCTGCATTGAACGGCGAAAACGCCACATCGTTTTTGACGATGTTCCGGGCGTACTTGACAAGCTCGGCAAATACCGTCTCGCGATTATCTCAAACGGTGCTCCCGGCCTGCAGAGAGAAAAGCTTGCGGGTTCCGGCCTCTGCTCTTACTTCGAGACCGTTGTCATCTCAGGCGAACAAGGCGTCGGGAAGCCCGACCCGAAACTCTTTGAGATCGCTGTCGAACTGGTCGGTGTCAAAGCCGACGAAGCTATCGT
>CBDUSK010000221.1:0-3140 GCA_965369915.1 uncultured Phycisphaerae bacterium | reverse complement strand
GGCATAAACGTTCTTGGCGATACCGATGACGAGTACAAGTTAGCCTCTGATTCCAAGGGCGAGACCATTGGAGCGGAAAGCACAGGCACAGGCGCAGGCGCAGGCACAGGCACAGGTCTAGCCGATCTTGACGCCGACATAAACATGGACAGTATTGGCAGCGGCTCCGGTTTGCTTGACCTTTCGCTGCAGGCCGACGACACTTCCCTCGGGGCCGTTCTCGACGATATTCTCCCGACAGGAGAAGAAGAGGAAGTACCCTTGACACCGGAAGAGACAAACATGGCCGAGGAGGCCGACAAGATATTCGAAGAAGCCGATCCCAACGAAGCGGTACAGTCTGTTTCCGAACCGGCGGTTATGGCACAGTATTTTGAGCCCGCTGCGGATTCGCTGAGCAATGCCTGCGGGATAATGCTTATCATTCCGTTTTTGGCGCTTATCTATGCGGTCATCGTTATCATCACGGGACTGCGAGATATATCCCCCGGTATTCTTAAGATAATGGAAGGGGCGATGTACGGTATGGCAACTATTTGGATCGTAGCAGGTGTGCTGGCAGTGGTTATCCTGTTTATCTTCGGGATTGCATCGATGATGGGAGGCAAAGATAAAAAAATCAAAAAGGACGATGTTTACGAACAACCTGCTGCATAGCCGGCTGAGATCGTGACCGTGCGGCGAAATATCGCTGCTTATGGAAATAAAAGCCCTGTACAGGGAGGTCTGTTTGGAAGCTTTAAATATTCACTTGTCTTGAAAGGATTGACTGATGCGAATTAAAAGAGTTTCATGCGTGTTGTGTATCGTAGTACTGGCAGTAACGGTAATGGTAAGCGGCTGTCTCTCGCAGCAGCAGTTCGACGATATGAAGTCGCAAAACCGTATCCAGCAGCAGCGGATAACCGGACTTGAAAGCGAACTCGATGCCGCTAACGTAAAGATCGATCAAACGAGCAAGCTGATCGAGACATACCAGAACCAAAGTTCCGCCAGCATGGGCGCGCAAAGCGAGGAGATCATCGCTCTTGAAAACGATATTCAGAAGAAAACCGAACTTATAGGCAGGATGAGCGCACAGCTTCTGCGAAGCGGTGTAAAGCTTCCCGTAGAGCTCAGCGTGATGCTCCAGGAATTCGCTGTCGGCAGTGACATAGTGACATTCGATCCCGACACAGGGGTATTAAAGTTCAAAAGCGATCTTCTGTTCGGTTCCGGAAGCGACCAGATAGAATCCGGTGCGATCGGCTCGATCAAACAGTTCTGCAAGATAATGAACTCCAGGCAGGCCAAGAAATTCGATATCATAATAGCCGGTCATACCGACGATGTTCCGATAGAAAAACCCGCGACCCGGGCAAAACATCGGACTAACTGGCATCTTTCGGTGCACAGGGCGATCTCGGTTCTGAACCTCATGACAGAAAACAAGATCGTATCGCAACGTGTAAGCATCCGCGGCTTCGGTCAATACCGGCCGGTTGAGCCTAACAAGCCCAATAAAAAAGGTAATCCCGCAAACCGCCGCGTCGAGATATTTGTCGTTCCCTCCGGGACTTAAGGTTTACAGTTAGTCAGTTAGGCAAATAACAAAACATGGCAGAACGAACGTTAATAATTATAAAGCCGGACGGTGTTCAAAGGCATTTGACCGGCGAGATCATCTCCCGCTTCGAACGTAAAGGTTTTAAGATCGTTGCCGCAAAGTTCGTGCGTATAAGCAAGGCTACCGCGAAAAAACATTACGCCGTTCACAAGGACCAACCTTTTTACGAAAATGCCGTAGAGTATCTTTCGTCGGCACCGGTGATGCTCATGATCCTGGAGGCCCAGGGCGTCATAAAAATGACAAGGGTGATGATGGGCAGAACTTTCGGTTACGAGGCAAAACCCGGCACGATTCGCGGCGACTTCGGCTCTTCACGCGGATACAATCTTGTCCATGGTTCTGATTCACCCGGCTCTGCTGAGTTCGAGATCCCTCTTTTTTTCTCACCGGAAGAGATCGTCGAATATGAGCTGTCCGATGAGAAGTGGATTTACGGTAAAAAGGAATAAAAAACAGATCGAAGCTGCCGCGACGCTCAAGGCCTGACTTTCAAGTAAGTTCCGGAAACGAAATACCCCCTCATTGCGCCGCCTCAGATACAGATTGTTTAAACACGAAACTTGCATAAAACGGTAAACCGGTAGTATAATCGGTGTAGAATGAGCCAGGAGATGAAAAACCGAATACAGGGGCTTCGGGCCGAGATCCGCAAACACGACCACCTGTACTATGTCCTCAACGCGCCGAAGGTTTCCGACGGTGAATATGACCGTCTTTTTTCCGAACTCAAAAAACTCGAAGCAAAAGATCCCGGCCTCATCACGGCCGACTCGCCCACCCAGAGGGTTTCGGAACAGCCTGTGGAGGGCTTTGAAAACGTTCGTCACAGCATCGCCATGTTAAGTATCGACAACACCTACAGCGCTGACGAACTTCGGGCATTCGACGAAAGGGTCGCCAAAGGTCTTGGAACAAATGATCATGATTACGTCGTGGAGCCCAAGATCGACGGCCTTGCGATAAGTCTTCGTTATGAAAACGGTTTTCTCGTTACGGCAGCGACAAGGGGCGACGGCCGGACCGGAGACGATGTTACCGCGAACGTAAGGACCATAAAGGCTGTGCCGCTTTCGTTACTTTTAAATACCGGTCTCCCGGAAGTATTAGAGGTCCGCGGCGAAGTCTACATGCCCAAAAAAGCATTTGCCGAGCTCAATAAATCAAGGGCGGATGCCGGCCAGGCCCGGTTTGCCAACCCGAGAAACGCCGCAGCAGGTTCGCTTAAACTGCTCGATGCAAAAGTAACCGCAAAAAGAAAACTTGCCTTCTTCGCATACGCAATAGGCGAAGTAAGTGGGAATTTTGCTATCGATCATTTTACCGCAATAAACAAACTTGAAAAACTTGGTATTCCCATTAATAAAATCACCCCTGCAAAAGATATCGAAGAAGTAATAAAAATATGCCTTGGTTGGGACAAGAAAAAGACTTCCCTGGATTACCAGGTCGACGGGATGGTGATAAAAGTAAATCGTTTCGATCAGCAGGGGATTCTCGGCGCAACCGGAAGGGCCCCAAAATGGTGCATCTC
>CBDUSK010000220.1:0-3144 GCA_965369915.1 uncultured Phycisphaerae bacterium | reverse complement strand
AAAGTCGAAAAGGCGTACCTTGCCTCGCCGAAAAACCATAAAAGTTCAGACCGCACCGCCGAAGCCTACTCTGGAGCAAAGGAAAACGTCGATCAACGACAGCATCACAAATATCAGAAAAATCATGACCCGTTCAACCGAAGATGACCAGCAAACAGAAGATGCACAGAAAACCTGGATGAAGCTGTTAAAAAGTCTTGAAACTGAACGCAAGGGCCTTGAAAAACCAGACACTGACCTCGAAAAATACCTCCGGGAGGACGGGGGAAAAACTCAACAGGACGAGCCCGAAAAGTCCGAAACAACTGAACCCGATACAAACAGTCCACAAGAATAGCAAAAAAAACTTCAAATCCACTTTTTTTACCCAAAATCACGCCCTATATTTACACTTTTTCCGGCTGAAAATCGGAACTTTTACACCGTTTTCTTGTCTGATAAGTAGCGGAACCGGATGCAGTGAACCAAATATCAAAACTGCACTGTAAAACTGCTTTTCTCGGCATCGTATATGCCCGATAGAAGACAAGAGGATGGTTTAAATCCGCGCACTAAACTGTGGTCTTTAAAGGTCAATAAGCAAATTGACTATTAGTTGTTAATAGGACATGGAGAACGAGATGCTAACAAGATTTGGCAGAGACAACAAAAAGGCCCTGTCTTTTGCGGTATTTTTCTGTCTAATCAGTATTTTTCTATCCAATATTGGCTTTGTTTCGGCTCAGAACAACTCGACATACTCGATCTTTCGAAATCGGCTTTACCTGTTTAAACACATAACCGCTGAAGATGCAAAGCTGTTCCTTTCGCATCTGAACATCGGAACCAATATCAAGGTGCTCCCTGACAATTCTCTGCTCCTGACGTCCGATAAGCCAGGCGACCTGATCAAGGCTTCAAGTCTGCTTGGTCTTATCGATTCTGCTCAGCCGTTCGGGATGAAAACCATCGTCTCCATGCCCGACTTCGAAACACTGCCTAAAACCGAGGAAATCATAGCCAGGCTCGGTTATCTTTCCATCGGAACATTCAAAGAACCGCCCGCCGACAAGTCAAGACCGATGGCTATCATAGACATGCATAAGTCCGACCTGATCGTCATCGGACCGCAGGAGTATCTTGATACTATCATCAAAACCGTAAACGAGATGCGGGAGTCCTCGCCTGCAGAGCAGGAAAAAGCACTTCGCAAGGAACTCGAAGAAACAAAAAAGCAACTCGCCGAACTCAAAAAGAATATCGCAGATACTCCCGAGGATATCTGGGAAACGGCCGATATTCTTTCTCCGGAAGACTCCGCCATGGACCTGGTTGAAGAAGGAGCGATACCGGAAGAAATATATAAAAAGCTCCTCGAAGCCGAACAGATCGTCGCAGCAAGAAAAGAAACCGAAGACCTCCTCGCCCCTGCCGCCCCCACGACCCCTGTCACGATCCCGCCTGCCGAAATGCAAATACCTCCGACACCGCAGGTGACGGAGGAAGAAATTCAACCGCAGCCTGAAGAAAAACTCCCCGCACCGCAGCGCGAAGATAAAAAGATCCAGACCGAAGCGCCGGCACCTGCACCTGCTGATCGCTCTTTTCAGCCCGAAATACCCGATGCTGAAAAAGAGCTTGAACTCACACTGACCCTCCCGGAAAAAGTCGAGATAATCTCGCTGCTGGAACTTGTCGGAAAACAACTCGGCCTGAATTACATCTATGACCCCATTAAGATAAAGGGCAACGTGATGCTGAAGGTCCACGACGGTAAGATAAAAGTCAGGGACACCTACGCCCTGCTCGAATCTGTCCTGAAATTCCGCGGCTTTGTGATGACCCGGCGAGGAAATCTCGTAACCATTATTCCCGCCGCAGAAGCTCTTAGTTATGACCCCGTTCTGCGCACCAGCACCGACCGGATTCGCCCAGGCGATGTGATAGTGACCAGCATCTTTCATTTGGATCACGTAAGCACTGCAAGCGCCCAAAATCTTCTTAAAAATATGAAGCTCGGTTCAAACTATAATCCAATACCTGAGACCGGCACCTTGATCGTGACCGGATACGCTTACCGCATGGAACGCATCGAGCGGCTCCTCAAGATGATCGACGTGCCCGGCAAAGTCCAGCAGGTACGTTATCGCCAGCTTCAATACACCCTGGCCGCCGATCTTGCTCCAAAGGTAAAAACCCTTGCCGAGCAGCTCGGAACCGTCTCTGTAACCATAAGTGCATCCACAAAACCCGCTCCGCTTCCATCGAAATCAAGGACGATAAGGAGACCGCCCCCGAAAAAGCCTACTCCGCCAAAAGCGAAAGCCCCGCAAAAAGGCATCTATCTCGACACGGATGAAAGAACAAATCGCATCATCATGATAGGTACCGCCGAGGACCTTGATACTGTCGAGGGATTCATCGATATACTCGACATCGAAAGGCCCGACTTAAGGGTCATAAAGGAATACGAGATACAGTACGTTGACCCCACCGCGATAACCGATACGCTTGCGGAACTCGGAGTCATCCAGACCGGACCGGCACCTTCGAGGTCCCCACGCGGCAGAACCGCAACCGCAAAGCCAACCACTTTGACTGCAAAGGGCCCGGCCAGCCTCCTGGACGAACCACAGATCTCGATCCTCGAAGCGACAAATTCGCTCCTGATAAACGCCACCCAGCAGCAGCACGCTACTATCGCAAGGGTCATCGCACACATTGACCGCCAGCTCGAACGAGCCTCGACGCCTTTCGTGGTCTATCAGCTCGAAAATCAGGACCCTGAAGAACTGGCAGGAGTTCTTACACAGCTCATCGAAAAAACCGCAAAAGTCGCAGCAAAATCAAAGGACCCAAAGGTCCAGACCCGTGCCCAAAAGACCGGTGAACAAGAAGACATCACCATCATCCCCGACATCACCACTTATTCCCTCATCGTTTATGCCGACAGAAAGAACCAGCAGTGGATAAAATCGCTCATCGAAGAACTTGACCAATATCGCTCACAGGTATTACTCGACGTAATCTTAGTCGAGATCAGTAAAGACAGCGAGTTTCAATTTGATCTGGATGTGCTGGGAAGACGCGGCGGTTTCGTTAAGGGCGGATCTATGAAATCCCCTACCTCCACCGGAATCATCAGTTCTCTGGATTCATCCAAAT
>CBDUSK010000219.1:0-3147 GCA_965369915.1 uncultured Phycisphaerae bacterium | reverse complement strand
CACTGCATGGAAGACCTGGACGCGGAATTTGTCAAAAAAGCCAAAGCCGGTGACGTTATCGTTGCGGGCGATGACTTCGGATGCGGTTCGAGCAGAGAGCACGCTGTGTGGGCGATACAGGGTGCAAAGGTAGGAACTGTTATCGCCCAGTCGTTCGCTCGCATCTTTTACCGCAACTGTATCAACCGCGGGTTCTATGTAATAGAACTGAAAAACGCTCTCGAACAGATAAACGACGGCGACCAGCTCGATATCGATTTCCAAAAGGGCGTCATAGATAATAAAACGCAGGGCAAAAAGATAGCCTTTGCGCCCCTGCCGGACTTTGCGCTGGAAATAATAAAGGACGGCGGATTGCTGCAGCATATAAAGAACAAAGAGTAGAGCAAGATTGATCAAAAGCGGATTCCGCAAATGGTAAGAATAAGTTTTAGATCGACTATGTGGTATTTGTCACGGCCAAATACTTATGTTGAATATTTGCGAAAGTTTTGGCTGGCAATCAAGAAACGTTTCTCAAAACAGTTAAGATCAGATAAGTGGTGTCAATCAAGGGCCATAACTATAAAGGATATGGTATTGCGAATCACAGGTGGTTACAAAGAAATTGATCTGCCTGAAATCGAGGCAGCGAATGGAGTGCTTTTATACAATCTTGCAGAATATTTAGGAGCAACAAGAATAGTCGAGACCGGTGTGGATAAGGGAAGAAGTTCCTGGGTTCTGCTTGAATCTTTGAAAAACAGGAACGGCAAGTTAATTAGCACCGACATTCCGCTGCCGGAAAAATGGATCAAGACCGGCAGTTTAGTGCCTCAGGAACTAAAGTGTTTTTGGGAACTTATTCGGTTACCGGACCGGATCGGGCTACCAATGATTCTTGACACGATGCCGGAAATTGATATGTGTTATTATGATAGTGACAAAAGTTACGATGGAAGGATGTTTGCCTATCCCCTGCTGTGGAATGCCCTGCGGGAAGGGGGTATATTGATATCTGATGATATTAATAGCAATTTTGGATTTAAGGATTTTTGTGAAAGAAACTTTCTTGAAGCTCTGATCGCAGAAAATAGTGGTAGATATATTGGAGTAATTTTAAAAAAGCGAACAAACAACATTTAGTCCGTTACATTAATATACAGAAAGGGATTTTTGACATGGCGACGTATAAGATTGCTGTAATACCGGGCGACGGTACCGGTCCGGAAGTAACCGTAGAAGCGGTAAAGGTATTAAAAGCCGCGGCGGATAAATTCGGCTTTAAAGTAGAGCTTACAGAGTTTGACTTCGGCGGTGAACGATACAAAAAGACAGGCGAAACCCTGCCCGACAGCGGCGTAGAAGAGCTGCGCCAGTTCGATTCGATACTGTTGGGAGCGATCGGGCATCCCGATGTGGCTCCGGGAATCCTGGAAAAGGGTATCCTTTTAAAAGCTCGTTTTGAGTTGGACCAGTACATCAACCTTCGGCCGGTAAAACTTTTCCCCGGCGTCGAGTGTCCCTTAAAAGGTAAAGGCCCCGATGATATCGATTATGTCGTAGTTCGCGAAAATACCGGCGACCTGTATACGGGAACCGGCGGATTTACCCTCAAGGGTACGCCGCACGAAATAGCCGTCCAGTCGGCAATATATAACCGTTTTCAGGTCGACCGCTGTTTGAAGTACGCATTCGAATACGCCAAAAAACACGGCAAAAAGGCCCGCGGTATAGGCAAGGAGAATACACTTGCGCTTTGCGGCAAGACAAATGTTCTGACCTATGTCTATGACCTGTGGGAACGCGCCTTCAACGAAATGGGCGAAAAAGATTATCCCGACATCAGAAGAGATTACTACCATGTCGATGCGACCTGTATGTGGATGGTCAAAAACCCCGAATGGTTCGACGTTATCGTAACGGGCAATATGTTCGGCGATATCATCACCGACCTCGGCGCCATCACACAGGGCGGCATGGGAATCGCCGCAGGCGGCAATATCAACCCCGAAGGCGTAAGCATGTTCGAGCCTATCGGCGGGTCCGCCCCGAAATATACAGGCAAGGGCGTCATCAATCCCTTAGCCGCTATTTGCGCGATGCAGATGATGATCGAAACCCTCGGCCAGGAAAAGGCAGGTGCAAAAATAGAAGACGCTGTCAAGACCGTAACCAGCAAGAAGCTGAAATCGCTGGGCGCCGGAAAAATGGGCTACTCGACCAGCGAAGTCGGTGACCTGGTTGCCGAACTGGTAGCCCAATAAAAACCTTTTAACGCTGCCGGGTTCAGCCCGGCGGCTTTTTTTCTGTTAAGGGAAACTTTTATGAAGACAAAAAGGACTGTGAGATCGTTGTTCGTAAGCTTGTTCCCGGCAGTATTAATTATCTGCGGCTGCGAATTGGAAAAGAAAACCGTAACCGGCATGCCTGCTATAGAAGGGCCGGCTATAGCGGCAACTCTTAGCATCGACGCGAACAAAACTGCTGTTCCCATCTCAAAATATATCTACGGCCAGTTCATCGAGCATTTGGGGCGATGCATTTACGGCGGGATATGGGCTGAGATGTTGGAGGATCGCAAGTTCTATTACAAGGTTCCGGCCAACGGGGCGATCTGGAAAAAGACCCGTGCCGGCGCGCAGGTTCTTGGGCAATCGCCCTGGAAGGTCGTCGGTCCGGCAGGTTGTGTCGCAATGGTCAAGGCCAATTCCTATGTTGGCGACCGGACACCGCAGATTACGCTTACAGGCGCCGGCACCGCCGCACCCGCAGGAATCGAACAGCCGGGCCTTGGACTCATCAAAGGAAAAAAATACAAAGGTCGAATTGCCCTTGCCGGTGACGCCGAAGCCGCCCCGATAAAGGTAACCTTGGTATGGGGAGAAGGCAAGGATCAGCGGCAAACGGTTGTTATCGACAAGATAAATAATAAGTACAAAAAATACCGCTTAAAATTCAAAGCCGGAGTTGATACTGATAACGCGATTCTGAGAATTGTCGGCCTTGGCAAAGGAAAATTTAAAGTTGGCACCGTTTCTTTAATGCCTGCTGATAATATCCAGGGCTTCCGAAAAGATGTTATAGCTGCGATGAAAGAGCTAAATTCACCTGTCTATCGCTGGCCGGGCGGCAATTTCGTCAGCGGTTATAACTGGAAGGACGGCA
>CBDUSK010000218.1:0-3170 GCA_965369915.1 uncultured Phycisphaerae bacterium | reverse complement strand
CTGCTTATATAAACGCCGTCTTTAAGGTCAACGGGCATCTTAAGATAAGCTCTCTTAGCCGGATCGAGCAGGGGATTTGCTGAAAATCCGATGTCGCTGAAGCCCTCGTAATCGCCGTCGCGGGCGTCAGCAACAAAACTATTGATGGTGGCGGCGGGGATAAGGCCGGCTTCTTTTGTCATGTCCGAAAAGCAGGCAATACCGATCGGTTTCGAGCCGTTACAATAAACCTGTCCGACGCCGGTCTGCTTTGAAGTGTTGGTAACGATATAATTCAGGAAGCGCGCGTATGACACGGTAGAGCGCCTTACCTCCGCGCGGTCAAGAATCCCTCGTCCTGTGGTAAGGGACCCCGTCGCCGAGAGCCAGTAATAGTTTAACTGCGCTCCTTTTTGAAAGTCGTCATAAAAAGTAACAGGTTTCAACGGTTCACCCGCCGCTTGTCGATCAAGCTCCAGCAGGCACAGATTGCTTTGGTAATCTATGACCTTTATTTTGGCCGGGATATATTCGTTTTGTCCGTACCTGCGGGCCTTGATGAGTTTTGCATTGGCGACATTGCGTGCGAGAGTAACAACTTCATATTCGCCGACAGCAGTGCCTACTCCGATCTTCTGGAAGATATCCGAATATTTCCACGGCTGGAACTGTTCGAAAGGAGCGGCCGAGATGCTGAGATAGACGAGCGATTTTTTCATTTCTTCTGTGAGCTCGGCATCTCTGTCGGCTGGGTCGGTACAACCGGCTATATTCAAACCGAGCAGAACGAAGGCAATGAAGAAAATGCGTGACCTAAGATTCATGACCCATCCTCCATATTGGTTTCAGCCGGCACCTCGTATTTTTTCAGTATGGCTTGGTTCTCGGCCAGGGCCTGAGCGTTATCGAGGACCAGTGAAGTTTTAATGCCCTTGAACGTTATGACACAAAAACCATCTTTGTTTGCGGCGAAGGCCACGGGCAGGTCGGACATCTGCCGGATGTCCACCCCGTTGACACTTTCGACGACCTTGTTAACAAAACCTCCGGAATAAGAGTTCACCTTGTCGGGCAGGATCTCAGAAAGCACGACATATTTTTTTCGCCGGCGGTCGGTGTTAAGCTGCATCGAGTTGTTGAACAGATACCTCAGATAAAAGGGGATATCGATCGACCAGCGGGGGCCCCATGACTCAAGAAAATTCCTGCTTACGGGCACAAATGTCAGACCGGCAAAAACGTAATAATCAGGCGGGTTGTCAAATTCTCTTTCGTAGGCAAGAACAGGCCGATTAAGCGCCACAGCGGCGGTTGCTTTTTGCAGTTCGCCGTCACGGTAAAATTCGAGTTCGACGGTTTGGCCCAGCTGTTTTTGTTCGACAACCTCGCCTAAATGCAATGTGAGTCCGTAAATCCGCACCATGGCGTCATTGTCGATGTCGTATCCGTCGATCCTGGTCAGCACATCGTCGGGCCGTAAGATATTTTCCACAGAACTGTGCATCATGGTTTTTGTTATAACGACGCCTTCGGTGCCGGGCGGGACCTTTAAATAATCGGCGTAACTTTTATTGTGCAGTCCGGGGAAGAATGAAAAACCGACCGAGCCGAAGCCGTCATACCTGCCGTCTTCGATATCTTTCAGAAAGTGGTTGATCACTGTCGTCGGGATCATATAGCCGATGTTGTCTGCGGCCTTAAGTCCCTGGAAAGCAACACCGACCACTTTGGAGCCCTGGAGCACAGGCCCTCCGCTGTTGCCCGGATTAATGGCCGCGTCGGTCTGGACCACGAGGTGGGAATCGGCACGGGTATGACTGTAAACGCTCATCTGTATGCGGCTTACGACACCTTCTGTAACCGAGACGTGCCTTCCGCCGACCGGGAAACCGTAAGTCTGAACGGTGGTATTGACCTTCGGGATGCCCCCGAGTTGGAGTGCTATGGTATCATCGAAAAAGGTTTTGTCGAAGACGTCGAGTATTGCCAGGTCGCAGTCGTGGCCGACGTAGGTCACACTTGCCGGGTAACGCTTTGGCAGGTTTTGTTTTTTTACCTCGACGTATTTATAGTTGCTGACGTTGTGAGCGTTGGTGAGTATCCTTTTGCCTTCGATGACAAACCCCGAACCTGTCCCCTGGATCATAGCGGTTTGTTTCCAGGGTGTAACAGAATCGAACTCCTGCTGGACACAGCGGATCATCATTACGGACTTTTCAAGTGTCTTCTGTCCGGTTTCGTCGAAGACGCTTTGTGCCCGAACCGGGCAGCAGATCAGCAGGGCGCTTACGGCCAAAACAAGCTTGGCACATTTAGTGATATTCATATCGATACACTCCAAAAACCGTTAAGGCTCACATTATACACAGCTATCTTTTGTGAAGCGAACTAAAACCCGCTCGAAATTCCGGTCAACTGAAGCTGTAATGTTTTTTTACCGCTTCAGTTATTTGCCAGACGCATTTCAGGCCGGTGGGGAATACGACAAGGTCCCCCGGCCCGAACGATACGGATTCGCCGCTGTCGGGCCGGTCGGCAACGGTTACGGACCCTTCGAGAAGCAGACAGGTTTCAGTCTGGGTGTAGTCCCAGTCGAAAGTGCTTTCCTGGCATGTCCAGATCGGCCAGTTTTTGCATTCGTCGGCCTCGGGTTCACTTGGTTTGCGGACAACAACATCTTTTACGGTTGGCATTTTGACCTCCATATTTTATGAAATCATTATCTGTGAAATATCATGCGAATAACAATAGTTACACGCCAAGGCCTCAGGCTGACAGGCATTGCGGTTGGCGCTGCGAGATGATTATACACTGTAAGGACGAATTTGACCAGTGGGCTGCTTTTGGCAATAAGGACAGAGGTTGTCTTGAAAAATTTCATTTAACGTCCTATAAAACTGCGTAGTATTTAGTTTTTAATGGCTTAGTCGGGAAAATTACCGATTTTTAATAATTTTGCTTGATTTTTATTTGCGTAGTGCTATAATGAAAATTGAGTACCGGGTTCTTGGCCATCTTATGAAGGATAAAAAGTAAGAGGTTTTAAGAACTGTTCAAGAAAGTGCTCGTATATAGTAAAAGAAACGGTATAATTGTTTTGATTTTTCTCCCCTCCGGGAAGGGGGGCGCCTTCGGGGGCTTCCCTTCCTTATTTTTTATAATGACCGGCTGCATTTTTTCACTTGATATCC
>CBDUSK010000217.1:0-3179 GCA_965369915.1 uncultured Phycisphaerae bacterium | reverse complement strand
AAATATACTCCTCACCGGATCCGAATGATCGCCGAAGTAGCCATTATCGCGACTTTCGTAATTCTCTTCGACCAGTTCTTAAAGGCCTTCTATTGGGACATGTCCAAGCAGCTCGGCCCGTATGTCGGACTGATAATTACCAACTGTATCATTATGGGCCGCGCAGAAGCCTTTGCTCTCCAAAATCCGCCGATCGTCTCAATGGTCGATGGGGCCGCAAATGGGCTTGGATATGCCGTTATACTCGCCATCATCGGCTTTTTCAGGGAACTGCTGGGTACCGGCAAGGTCATGGGCTGCGACATCCTAAGCGCCGATTGGTACACACCAAACCAGTTGATGGTACTCGCTCCGGGAGCATTTATTGCACTCGGTATCGTCATAGCGGTATTTAATACACTCAAGGGTCCCGAGCCTGAGGAGAAGAAATAATGAACGAGACTTCGGCACTTGTAATTTTGATCGCTGCGATATTCACAAACAATATCCTGCTGACAAATTTCCTCGGGATGTGCTCGTTCATAGCCTGCTCGGGCCAGATCAAAACTGCTGTGGGACTGGGAGTCGCTGTTACATTTGTCCTGACCATGACCATCATGCTCAATTTTGCGATCTTTCATTTCGTGCTCGTACCACTTGATCTCGTTTTCCTGCAGTTCATCGTCTTTATCGCAGTGATCGCCGCATTTGTTCAGTTTGTCGAGATGTTCATCGAACGGTTCAGCCCCAGGCTCTACTTTACACTCGGAATATTCCTGCCCCTGATAACCGTCAACTGTGCCATCCTCGGGGCGGTCCTGTTTATGGTGATCAGAAAATATAATTTCATTCAATCCGTCGGGTTCGGCTTCGGTGCCGGTATCGGCTGGGCGGTTGCGATCATACTTATGGCAGGATTAAGACAGAAAATGAGATACAGTAATGTTCCCCAGCCTTTCAAAGGCGTAGCTATCGCGATGATCGTTACCGGGGTGCTTGCGATGGCGTTTATGGGTTTCGCGGGTATGGTCTCGATCCAGTAGGAGGTTTTTTCTCTAAGTGTTGTACGTTAATGCAATAGCAATGTTCTCCGGCCTGTTTATGGTATTATCGGCATGGCTGATGATCTCGGAAAGATTCCTCGTAAACTACGGTATCTGCAGGCTCGACATCAACGCCGGCGAAAAACCACTCGAAGTCAATGGAGGACAGACACTCCTGGCTTCACTTTATGCTAACGATATTTTTATACCGTCTGCCTGTGGTGGAAAAGGAACATGCGGTTTCTGCAAGATCACCGTTACCGAAGGCGGAGGACCCGTCCTGCCTACCGAGACTCCATACCTTACGCGCAAGGAAGTACGTTCTGATCTCCGCCTGGCCTGCCAGGTAAAGATACGTGAAGATATTTTCGTCCGGATCCCCAAAGAGCTTTTAAACGTAAAGATGTTCTCAGCCACTGTCGAAAGTATTATCGACCTGACATACGATATCAAGGAGATCCGTTTCAAGTTAATTGAGCCGGATGAGATTTCATTTGGTTTCGGCCAGTACGTTCAGATCCAGGCTCCATCGTCCGAGGGTCCCGTCTTTCGGGCCTATTCGATAAGTTCACCGATCTATGACAAAAACATTGTAGAACTCAATGTAAGGCTTATTCCCGGCGGTGTTGCCTCGACCTATCTGTGTAATTTACAGGCCGGCGATCCTGTAAACTTTACCGGCTCGTATGGTGATTTTATTCTCAACGAGGACCCTTCCGTTGAACTGGTCTGTGTCGGCGGCGGCGTCGGAATGGCGCCTATGAACAATATCCTCTACAGTATTTATGACCGATGGCCGGAAAAACCTTGCTGGCTGTTCTTCGGATGCAGGACAACACGCGATATGTTCTATCTTAAGGAATTCCAGGAACTCTCGAAAAAACATCCGGCCTTTAAAGTTATCTATGCCCTGAGCGACCAGCTTGGCAAGGATGAAAAATGGGACGGTGAGACCGGTTTCATTCACTTGGCTGTGGATAAATATCTCGAAAAAGACAAACCTCGTCAGGCGTTCCTTTGCGGCCCGCCACTGATGATCGGCGCCGTCACAAAAGTACTTCTCGGAAAAGGACTCAGCAACGAACAAATATTCTTCGACGACTTCGGCTCTTAATAACCTATTCTTTCACTTTCCAAAATCCGGCTTTGTAGTATCACCGCCGGAGCCTCTGACCTTAAATACTTTTGCGGGTTTTCCGCTTTTCAGAAGTTTTTCGGCCTCTTGTTCGATAACCATGCATCTTTTCTTGAGTTCATAAAAACCGTGCCACCACGCATAGTCCGGCGCCATCATCGCCGCTCCGAACCTTGCGCGTCTTCCTTCATGATGCCACAATTCATACATTTCGATCTCAAGTTTTTCATCGAGGTTTTTGGATTTGTCTAACAGTTTCTTTTCATAAAGCTCGTCGATAAGCTTTTTCATCGGCTTATAGTAATTGTTGTTATAATTTAGAACCGCGGCATCAAAGCGGGCAAAGTGTCCTTTTGTCCAGTCATTGGAATGACAGGCCAGGCATACTTTTTCCATCTTCTCACGCTCTTTTTTCCAGTCCGTATCCGCCGGCCAGGGTGTAAAGTCGCTTGGCCTTACCGTCAAAGGTGCCTGCGTCTCCCACGCCAGACGTTCCGTAACATCATGCGTAGCTTCCACACCGTTTATGCCGGACATATGACAGACCGAGCACGTTGGTGTCCGGTAATCGATTCCCGGCGTCCACGTCCCCGGAGCAGCGTTCCAGTTCCAGCTATCACCTTCGGCGTGGTAGATCGCCCCGTGCTTGGATTCATCGTATATTTCGACCTGCGGATGGTCCGGCCCAAGGTGACACTGACCGCAGGCCTCCGGCTTCCGCGCTTCTGCTAACGAAAACTTATGCCTTGTGTGACAGCTTGAGCAGCTTCCCTTACTACCGTCGGGATTTATCCTGCCAACTCCGACATTCGGCCAGGTGCTCGGGTCAAAATCACCGTTTTCAACTTTGATGATGCTCCCGTGACAATGGTAACAGCCAGTTACACGCTCGATATCATTGTTCATCCCGTGGTTCATCCACGGGTCTATCTTCCATATAAGCTCTAAGGTATTGGCATGTTTGCTTACCGAATACTCCGCTGCTTCACCCGGATGACATCTCGAGCAGTCTCTCGGCGCAC
>CBDUSK010000216.1:0-3187 GCA_965369915.1 uncultured Phycisphaerae bacterium | reverse complement strand
GGCGTAACTGTCGGTGTACTGCATAGCGATTTCACAACTCATGCCCGAGTCGGGGCCCTGTTTCGAGAACCAGATGGGTTTGGAAAGCGCGGATTTCCCCTCGTTTAAATATTCCACAAAGGCCTTGATCCCGTCGCTGTAGCAGAAGTCCTCTTTCTTTTTTGCCCGGTCGTCCTGAAAGATGATGTGAACGCCCGCGTTAAGATATGCAAGTTCGCGTATCCTTTTGAGGAGGGTGTCGTGTTTAAAGTCGATGCTCTCAAAGACCTCTTCATCGGGCAGGAAAGTGATCCTGGTGCCTCGTTTGTTCGTCGGGCCAATGACCTCGAGGGGCCCTTTCGGTTCTCCCCGCACACATTCGAAGTGGTGGTGGGTGCCGTCACGGTATATATCGGCTTCGAGCCACTCGCTGAGCGCATTAACTACGCTAACTCCCACGCCGTGCAGTCCGCCGGAAACTTTATAGGCCTTGTCATCAAATTTTCCGCCGGCGTGAAGCGTGGTCAGCACTACTTCCAGGGCGCTTTTCCCCGCCGCTTCGTGCATTCCAACGGGTATCCCGATGCCGTTATCTTCAACCGAACAGCTTCCGTCCATATGGACATGGACGGATATCCGGTCACACCGCCCAGCCAGTGCCTCGTCGATGGAGTTGTCGAGCACTTCGTATACGAGATGGTGAAGTCCGCCTTCCTGTCGGTTGCCGATGAACATATCGGGCCGTTTGCGCACCGCCTCGAGTCCGTCAAGTATTTTTATGTTGCTGGCGTCGTACTTATGGTCTATCATTTTTTTCGTCTGTGTCTATTTTATTGTTTTTTCTTGGGCGTAAGTTTATTTTTTTTATCCCTGCGCTGGGACAACAGCTCTGGATCTCGTTCAATAATTCGGTGTTTATTATTTTCATCTCGTGCATATACGGACCGGGATCCACTTCAAGCAGTAAGGCCCCTCGGGAAATCCCTGCAAGAGTGCAATGCTCTTGAAGTTCGACCGGCAATATCTCCCGCCACAAATCAACAACCAAAGCGTTTTTTTTTAACCCGGCCCGTTTTTCGTTTAAATAGAACTCGATCTGTGTCCCGAGTTTTGTTGTGCTGTCGGGCCTTTTCGGCCGCGGCCGGGCAGCCAGGTTTAACAACCTTTCCTCGTCCGTAAGTCTGCTCAGCGCTAACTCCTCCCTTAGTTAATCATATCACCGGTTACCGTTAAAGGTTGACCGGCATAACGATGTACACAAAATTGCCGCCGCTTTTTATCATCCCGGGCCTGTCGGGTTCGCCCAGGTCAAATTCAAACTCCCCGGCTTTTATCACCCTAAGGGCGTCTATCAAAAACTGGGGGCTAAAGCCTATTTCAACGGGTGCGCCGGTGTAATCGACCGCCATATCTATCTGGGCGTCGCCCGTTTCCGGGGCCCTGCTTGAAAATGTCATAGAGCCCTTTTCGAGAGATATTTTTATTCCCTTGCTGTCTTCGTTGGCCAAAAGGGCCGCTCTTTTTACGGCACTTAACACCTTTTCGGTAGAGAGCGTGATCTTTTTGTCGTTGTCCGTCGGGATGATATCTTCGTATTTGGGGAAGTTTCCCTCGACGAGATTTGAACTGATGACTATCTGGCCGCAAGCCAGGACTATCTGGTTGTCCACAAAGCGAACCGCAACAACAGCGTTTTCATCGGCATCGATCCTGTCGAGCAAGGTCATTGTTTTGGCGGGCACGATTATTCTCTCTTTCGACAACGCTGCGTTTGCAGAAGACTTCAAGTTAACAATGCTTTTGGCCAGTCTTCGGCCGTCAGTAGCAACCAGTGTAAGTTTTTTCCCTTTAACTTCCCACAAAACTCCGTTCAGCGCATAGCGGGTGCTCTCCCTCGCCGCCGCGAAGACAGATTGTTCTATTCCTTCCTGTAAAAGATCGAGGCTTACTTCGAGGTCCGCTTTTCCCTCGAAGCCCGGCACGGCGGGATATTGCCCGGCGTCATGGCCGTATATTGTAAAGTGGCTGTCGGCCCCTTTTATATGTACCGTTGTGTCCGAAGCTTCAAGTTCGATCACCTCATCGGCGCTTTCGCGAATGATCGAGGCAACCTTGTCCGCCGGGACCACAATATCGCCGGGGCTTTCGATCTCAACCTGGGTAACCCGGTAGTTAATGCCCGCCTCTAAATCAGTCGCGCATATTCTAACCGCATCGTCTTCGGATGTTATCCGCAGGCACTGCAATATGGGTTTGGGGGTCCGGCTGGGGATAACGCTCGTAACCAGGGCAAGGGCATCCTGCAGCGCCGTTCTGTGAAATTTCACTTTCATAACAACCTCGATTTCATTAACCTGTTTTTATCATACCTTAATCAGATAATACTTATTGGGCACCAGTTGTCTAATGTACCAGAAAAAGGCGGGGCTGAAAAGCATTTGATGCCACAGAAAACAATATTTTTTCACAGCGGCGGGGGGTTCTTTTATTACTAATAATATTAAGAAAGAAGTATTATTATTAGTAATATAGGCAGTGATTTTGTGAGGTATTTCGCTGCGGGCGGGGGTAAATAAATACAGGCCCTTAACTTATGTCGTTTGCCTTGGGGGGAACGGCTGTGGACAACCTGTTAGGTCGTCTGTTGAAAAAAGAGCGGGAATGTGTGAAGCGGCGTTAACGGCCCCAAGGCCTTGATTTTGTAACATTTTTGCAAACAGAAATCACCTTGGTTTTAACAGGTTATCCACCGCCTTGGTAACAGAAAATCACCACTTTAAGGGCGCCTTATATATTCGTGGGCGCCGAACGTTTTATTTTCAAGAAAACATTTATTCTGAACCTAAAGCGACTTGATCCGGTTAAGCTTGAATGTACGAACGCCCTTGTGCATACTCGATCTGCCTATGACATACCACGCCCGCTTGTTATACATGAGATAGCAGGGACACAAAACAGCGGTGATATCCGTTCCTTCATAGAAGGAGGTGTAATGCAGGCAGACTCAGGGCTTCCTGTAGGTTCAGGTCCACAGGCGGAAGAAAATATTCCGGATCGGTAGCGTAACCACCTGTTTTTGGGTCGAAATGATAAGGCACGCCGATAGCCTGAAGCTCCTTAAGATCACGGAAGATCGTTCTTCGGCTGACGCCAAGGATTTTTGTCAAGCCGTCCACAGAATAACTGTGACCCGATTGGAGAGTCGTCA
>CBDUSK010000215.1:0-3199 GCA_965369915.1 uncultured Phycisphaerae bacterium | reverse complement strand
TGGAGGCGGGGGGATTCGAACCCCCGTCCCGTGACATTTCAGGTCAGGCGTCTACATGCATAGTCGTTTATTTATATCTCGCTCGCCCAAGCGCCGAACGACAGGCTCTTGAACTTGCCAGTCCGCGATTAATTTCGCCCTCGCGTCACGAACGACCCGCTAAGGCTATCCCGCTGTGTGACGCCCTTGAAGAACCCGCGGGAAATAGTCCTTCAGGACGGGCCGCTCTAATTAGGCAGCCATTTGCAACTGTGTGTTGCCAATTAAAATTAGTTTGCCGGGTTTTTTACCAGGCCAACCGACATCCTGGGCACGCAACCTGGCCGTCTACCTGTCCGGTCGAAGCCATTCGCCCCCTTTTCACTTTAAAAAGACCAATACCCCCCATACCTTTATTATACCATCATCTGACAAAAATAGCAACCTCACCCCTTGCCCGATTCTTTCAGCCAATCCTCCAGGTTCTTGGCAAGGACGGTAACATCCTTTTTGCTCATGATATGCTCTATGATATTGGGCTTTACTTTAAGCTTTAACATCGCCTTGCCGGCCCGGTCCCAGAGACGCTTTTGCTTGACTTCACTGTCGGCAAGATACAGCTCGGTAACCATCTCCTGGATCTTGCCTAACATTATCAAATCCAGGTTATCATAGTATCTCGAAATGACGTCCTGCTGATACTTGGAATATTTTCCCAATTTCACTCCATTCGAACGAAAACTTTGTTTGTTACTCCGAAAAAAGATTTTAACGTTGCCGGACTGTCTTTACAAGCTTTTCCGCCAAAAAACCTCTTTTTCGTATTTCCTTTGACCGTCCGGGCCGTTTCAGGTAAAAGAATAAGAGCCTCTAAGGTAGCTAATGGATATAATCCCGTTCAAAGCGTTACGGTTTGACAGTTCGGTAGTCGGCGATATCGGCGACTGCATATGCCCTCCCTACGATGTCATCGACCCTGACGCCCAGCAAAAACTCTATGACAAAAGCCAATACAACGTCGTAAGGATCGTAAAGGGCAAAACCAGCGGCTCAGACACCGACACCGACAACCAGTACACACGGGCTGCGGATTATCTGAAATCATGGATCGGATCCGGCGCCTTGAAGCCCGACCCCAAAGAGATCATCTACGGCTATGTCCAGGATTTCAAAATTGGGACCGGGCATCTTCGGCGAAGTGCTCTCGTCGCTCTCGGCAAACTCGAAGAGTTTGGAACGGCTGTTCAGCCTCACGAAAAGACCTTGGACGGCCCAAAAGCCGACAGACTCAAACTGATGCGGGCAAAGGCAGCGCAATTCGGCCAGATATTTCTGCTCTACGATGACCCCGAAAAGATCGCCGATATGGCCATAACCAGTTCCGCCGAAAAACCCGCTCTTATCGATTTTACCGATGACAACGATGTTCGGCACAGGCTTTACGCTATCGACCAACCCTATGATGCAGGTGCCATAATAAATATGATGGCCTCGAAACAGGTTATCATCGCCGACGGGCATCACAGGTACGAAACGGCCATGAACTATTACAAGGAAACAAAAAACCCCAGGGCCCAATACCGCATGATGACCTTTGTCAATATTCGCAACCAGGGCCTGGTGGTCCTGCCGACACACAGATTGATCGCCAATGTCCCCGGCTTCGATATCGACAAATTGCTAAAAGACGTCGGCGCCGATTTCCAGATCACAAAGTTTGATTTTACGAATAATGGCCAAAAAGCCGCGGCAAGACACAAGATGTTCGATAAGATGAACCAAGACTTCAAAAAAAATAAAAACACCTTCGGCGTCTACGCTGCAAATGACGCTTTCTATGTCCTTTCTCTGAAAGATCTCCAGGCCGTGGACCAGGCTTGTCCGAACCTTTCAAAGGCCTCGAAAGCTCTCGACGTAAACGTCCTGCACAGGCTGATACTCGAAAAACTCTTAGACATCGGCGAAAAACAATTAGCCAGCCAGAGCAACATCGAATACGTTAAGGATATCGGCGACGCTATCGACAGATCGATCGCTAAAGTGGACGCGCAACTTAGCCAGGCGGTGTTCTTCATGAACGCCACAAGGATAGAGCAGGTAAAGGCCGTTGCCGCCGCCGGTGAAAAAATGCCACAGAAGTCAACGTTCTTTTACCCGAAAATTTACACGGGATTGGTAATAAATAAACTGTAAACCGTTGGACTAAGATCTACGAAATAAAGATCGCTGAATTAGGAGTTATGAAAATGGCAGACTGGAAAAACCCTCCGAAATTGTTCATTCCGGGTCCGGTCCATGTGTTACCGGAAGTTTTAGCCCAGCTCTCACGCCCGACACTCGGTCACAGGGGCGCCGAATATTCTCAACTGCACGCCGAGACCGTGGACATGCTGAAAAAGATCCTTTCGACTGAGCAGAACGTATTCCTGAGCACTTCATCCGCCTCCGGCGTATGGGAAGGCAGCATCCGCAACTGCGTAACCACCGACGAAACCGTTCTGTGCACCATGTGCGGCGCCTTCAGCGATAAATATGCCGACGTGGCCAGGTCATGCGGACGAAACGTCGAAGAGCTTAAGGTCGAATGGGGCCGGCCCATCACCGCCGAAATGGTTGACCAGGCACTTGCCGCCGGAAAATACGCTGCCGTTACCATGGTCTACAACGAAACCAGCACCGGCCTTACGAACCCCGTATACGAGATCAGCGAAATGCTGAAGCAAAAATATCCGGATGTCCTTGTCTTTGTCGACGCGGTAAGCGCGATGGTGGGCCTGCCTTTACACTTCGACAAGCTCGGCTGGGACGTCGTCTTTGCTTCCGTCCAGAAGGCGTTTGCTATCCCGCCGGGACTCGCTGTTTTTGCCGTCAGCGACCGCGCGATGGAAAAAAGCAAAACCGTCCCCGACCGCGGATACTACTTCGACTTCCAGCAGTTCGCCAGGTCCGCCCAAAAGAACCAGACTCCGACAACACCGGTCATACCCCATATCATGGCGCTGAACTACCAGTGCGCAAGACTGCTCGATGAGGGTATGGAGAACGTCTGGGCAAAGCATAAAAAGAGGGCTGATTTCGTCCGTGCCTGGGCGATGGAAAACTTCGAACTGTTTCCCCCGAAAGAGTACGCATCTAACACCCTCACAGCCGTAAAGAACTCCCGAGGCATCAACGTCGCCGAACTCATCGATACCATACAGAAAAAGCACAATACGATCTT
>CBDUSK010000214.1:0-3238 GCA_965369915.1 uncultured Phycisphaerae bacterium | reverse complement strand
GCTGTTCGTCGACGATTCCGTCTCGCTGGGTCATCGCCGACTGTCGATCCTGGACGTATCGGCCAGAGGCCACCAGCCCATGGAGTATGAAAATCTGGTCATTACCTATAACGGCGAGGTCTATAACTTCAAACAAATCAGAAAGCTGCTCGAATCCAAAGGCTACACGTTTGTTTCCGACACGGATACCGAAGTGGTGTTGTACAGCTATCACCTGTGGGGGGCGGCATGCGTCGAGAGATTCAACGGCATGTGGGCTTTTTGCATTTACGACAAGGACAAGCACACCCTTTTCCTTTCGCGGGACCGCTTCGGAATCAAGCCTTTGTACTATTATTTCGACGGCGAGCAATTTGTCTTTGCCTCCGAACTCAAGGCCATTCGACAACATGGTATGTCGCTTAACATCGATAAGACGGGACTCAATTCGTTCTTCTACCAGAAATATGTCGGCGGCGAGCGGACCGTATTCGAAGACTGCTATAAGCTAAAGCCCTCGGAAAATCTTATCTTTGACATGGATCGAAAGTGCATTGCTAAGAAACGGTATTACGATCTGGAAGCGCACATCACAGAAGCCGCCCAAACGCCTCTCGCCGAAAGACTCCAACTCATCGAAGATACTCTCACCGACGCCGTCGAAAGCCGCCTCATCGCCGATGTGCCCGTTGGCTCCTTCCTTTCCGGAGGTGTTGATTCGTCGCTCATATCGGCTATCATTGCACGCGGCAGGAAAGATTTCAAAACCTTCTCAATTGGCTTTACCGACCGCTCCTACGACGAGGTCAAGTATTCTCGACTCGTCTCGCAGCATATCGAAACCGACCACCGTGTCGAGTATATTGACATCGACGAGAAACTGATTGAACATGTCGTTGGCCGGATGGACGAACCCTTCGGCGATGCGTCCGTGCTGCCGACGTACCTGCTGTCGAAGATGACCCGCAGCAACGTCACCGTCTCCCTTTCCGGCGATGCGGGCGATGAAGTGTTCGGCGGCTATGACAGCTACCAGGCCTGGAATATCGCCCGGTTTGTTCCCGGCACCGTCGCGGCGTTCGCAAAGCCCCTTGTCAAACTCCTGCCCCCGTCGGAGAAGAAACTTGCCGCCACATTCAAGATAAAAAAATTCGTTGACGGTTTCGGCGCCGATGTCAATCGCCGCCATCTGGACTGGATGAGCACGTTTGCGGATACCGGGAGGAGACAGTTGTTAGGCGAGCATTTCGTCGGGGCCGACTGCCTTGTCGATATGCCACCCGGCGGTAGTTTGCTGTCGGTCCAGTTGAACGATATCCATAACTACCTTGCCGAAGATATCCTCAAGAAGGTGGACTTCGCCTCCATGCTCAACTCGCTGGAGGTCCGCGTACCGTTCCTTGACCACCGCCTTGTCGGCACGGTCCTGAGTTTGCCCGCCAGGTACAGGATCAGGTACTTCCGCACAAAGTGGCTGCTGAAAAAGATCGCCTCAAGTTTCCTGCCCGCCGGAATTGTGCATCGAAAGAAACGAGGCTTTACCGTTCCGATCTCGGCGTGGATAAGGAAAAGCGAGATGATCAGACAATACATCACGGATCGACGCTGCTACACCGCCGACATGCTGGATTATGACCATGTCCAGCACCTGATGGCCGACCATCTCAACAACAAGGCCGACAACGCCCGCCAACTCTGGCTTGTCTTTGTATTTAACTATTGGAACACGCAGTTTCGACGAGACTCTAATAATGACTGAGATATCCAGAGAAGAACCACTTGGCATATGCTTTGTTTCGCCCAAGGCCTATCCCTTGTTCAATCCTGACTGCAAAGGAGTCTTCGGCGGCGCCGAGGTCGATCTCTATCTGCTCAGCACAGAACTCGCAAAGGATCAAAACTTCCACGTTACCTTCATAACCGCCGACTATGGCCAGGCCGGGCAGGAAGTCAGAGAAGGTGTTACCCTGATAAGAAGCGTCGATTTCAGGCAAGGCCGTCTGGCGGGAGCATTGAAGATCTGGCGAGCCATGAAAGCGGCCGACGCCGATCTGTATATTCTAAAGACGGTATCGCTCGGCGTACCGCTTGCCGCGTGTTTCTGCCGGCTTTACGGCAGAGCGTTTGTCTATCGAACTGCCAGTGTTCTGGAATGTAACGGCCAATATGTCAAAGAACACGGCGTGATGGGGAGAATTTTCAACTGGTCGTTACGCCGGTCGAGAGCGGTTGTCGCTCAGAACAAGAGCGATCAGGAAGACTTGCTGAGAACAACCGGGATTGAGTCGGTGGTGATACCCAACGGGCATCGTTTTTCAGAGTTGTCGTCCGCCGATCGCGAATCGATTCTGTGGGTTGGTCGCAGCGACCGTATAAAAGGGCCGATGCGCTTTGTAGAGTTGGCCCGGAATGTCCCGTCGGAGCGGTTTGTGATGATATGTCAGAAGGCGACCGGCGACACCAACTACGACCATCTGCGGGCTCTTGCCGCAAAAAGACCCAACCTTCAGTTTATTTCTCACGTTCCATTTGACCGGATCGACGCTTATTTTCTTAACGCAAAGATATTCGTCAACACCAGCGTCTCTGAGGGCTTCCCCAATACTTTCATACAGGCCGGCAAATGTGCAACCGCCATCCTCTCGCTTAATGTCAACCCCGACGGTTTTCTGACGCGATATTCCTGCGGCGTGGTCTGCGATGGAAGCGAACAACAGCTGGACAACGGTTTGAGGTCTCTCCTTGGGCACGACCGCTACATCGAAGTCGGTCAAAACGGCAGAAGATACGCCGAAGAGCATCACGACATTTTAAAGATAGTCGAACAATATAAAGAAATTTTCACAGAACTGTCTCAAAAAGTCCATCGGCGTTGACGGAGATGGCTTTGTCGGCTGCCGGAAGCGTCACCTGCTTCGGACGAGCCGCTTCCTCAGACCAAGGAATCGTACAATCCTGGATATCATGCGACAACCGGCGGCGGTTGTCCTCGGGAATGCGGCAAAGATTCGCATAAACGCCTTGTACCAGCCGGGCAGCAGATCGCCAAACTGCCTGATCATCTCCCGGACCTCCCTGCCGCGTGCCTCGAAGAGCATTGACCGCATCCATCGCCGCAGGAGATAGATCGCACAGGGCCTAAAGTCATCGGCTCTGCCGTGTTGCTGTGCTAATTCCAGATGGCGTTGAATCAGGTCGCGTGATATGTCGCTGTCGGTGTACTTGCGTATGATACTTCCGGCGACATCAAGATGGTATA
>CBDUSK010000213.1:0-3244 GCA_965369915.1 uncultured Phycisphaerae bacterium | reverse complement strand
TATTGAACTTGTGAGTGATACCATACACTCCGAAACTACCGTCATCCAGTTCCATCGCCCTGGCTATCTGTTCCTTAAAAAGTTCAATATCTTCTTTGCTGAATAGTATCTCCCTCTCGGTCCCGATCTTATCCCACGTCGTTCCAGCCGGTCGGAAATGGATATTCTTGCAGCCTATTTCTTTGGCCAGCCTGGCCGCCTCGTATATCTCCCCAATATTGTCCTTATAAAGCAGATATTTGTAACTAACTCCATAAGCAGGATGCACCCAGCCGAGCTTATTATTATGGCTTCTGGCATAGTCGACCAGTATCGCGATATTCTCGATTACCCGGTTAAACATCTTATTATCTTCCGCTCCGTTCAGTTTTAGCCGGTTAAAAGTTTCACTAGTCCCTGCATCGACCGAAACGCCAATCCAGGTCGAATGCGATAGTGAATCAACGTTCTTATTAATCAATGTTCCGTTGGTTACAACTCCGACTTCTATACCATTATCGACAACCCTGTCGATAAAGCTTCCCGTATGAGGATTCAATAAAGGTTCCCCGCCGCCAGCCACACATATCGCCTGTACACCACTCTTTCTATACGGATTACCTTCGCCCCATCGGGGCAAAAAGTCGGCTATTCTTAGCAATGCATTCTTAGAAAGTGAAGTCTTACGCTCACGAACGAATTCTGCGTTACACCACACACAATTCAGGTTACATACATTTGTCGGATCGACGGTTATCAGAATAGGTGCCGGCAGAGCTTTGCCCCGCTTGATATGTCTCCATGTTTCAACATGAGCCAGAAGCTTGTAACTATTGAACGGATTCCACCTCTTACTCGGATTCCACTCCGCTTTTATTTGATCTTGCTGTTTCGGCTGATGATCTACGATCGCTGTTGTCTCTGTAAATTCTTCTGCTATTTTTTGCCCTGTAACACTCATCTGATCTGTTCCTTTATTACATAAAAAGATCTTAGATTAAGCCCTGTCCGTCATGCTTTATGTTTGCCTCTCGAAAAATTCTCAAAATACTCGATCGTCTTTTTCAGCCCCTTTTCGAGTTCTATCTTAGGCTCCCATCCCAGAGATTTCTTCGCAAACCCAATATCAGGTTGTCTTTGACGTGGATCATCCGAAGGCAACCCCTCATGTTTTATTTTGGATTTTGCCCCCGTCAGTTTTATGACCTTCTCCGCAAGCTCTAAGATCATAAATTCTTCCGGGTTCCCCAGGTTTATCGGCCCGGGAAAATCGTCTTCCGTATCCATCAGTTTTATCAGCCCGTCAATAAGATCGTCAACGTAGCAGAAACTGCGGGTCTGTTCCCCATCTCCATAGACCGTAATATCTCTGTCCGTCAGCGCCTGCATAATAAAGTTGCTTATGACCCTGCCGTCATTGGGGTGCATCCTCGGACCATAAGTATTAAATATTCTCGCAACTTTTATCTGCAGCTTGTGCTGACGATGGTAGTCGAAAAACAGGGTTTCTGCACAACGCTTACCTTCGTCATAACATGACCGTGTACCTATCGGATTCACATTTCCCCAGTAGTCTTCCGTTTGCGGATGTATCTTCGGATCGCCATATACTTCAGATGTAGAGGCTTGAAGGATTTTGGCCTTGACCCTTTTAGCTAAGCCGAGCATATTTATAGCCCCGTGTACACTCGTCTTTGTCGTCTGCACCGGGTCAAACTGATAATGGATCGGGGAAGCAGGACACGCAAGATTATAGATCTCGTCGACTTCCACATAGAGAGGGAAGCAGATATCATGCCGCAAAATCTCAAACAGAGGATTACTAACAAGATGCGCTATATTAGCACGACTTCCGGTATAGAAATTATCTACACAAATAACTTCATGTCCCTGTTCAAGCAGCTTCTCACAAAGGTGAGATCCAAGAAATCCACCGCCGCCGGTAACAAGGATGCGCTTATTTAATCCATAGTTCTTCATAAGCCAACGTCCTTTAAACTTTCATATATATTGTTGTCTTCTTCTCTTTAGATAATAATTACGTGTTTTTACCATAGAGACCGAGGGCCTTTATGCCCTTACGGATAAGTTTTAATTTTTGATTTACTTCTTCTCTTTCCGAAGCAATGATAAGACCTATGTCTTTATACAGCTTCTTGATCCGCCAGCGTTCATCAACAAATTCCGGTTTATCCAGAACTCCTTCTTTGCCGATTGTTGCCGCAAGTTCATTTGCTTCCTCCGCCAGCGCCATCGCACCGTCAAGATCATAGTTCCTTATCTTTTCCAGCTGCCTCACCAGGATATCTTCCAGATAATCCACCATCTGTTTATAGCTCGTCTTAGCAATGGCATCACTGTCTACAGTATTTGGAATCACTTCATTAGTCATAAAAAATCTCCTAAACAACTGTCTGTGCTAATGTATGTTCAACTTCTTCCAGCAGATCTGCTACGTCTGTATTGTTCGCGTCCTGTGCAAGGATGCTTTGCAGTATTTCTCTTGCCTCGTGCACTCTTCCATCCCTGAAATGAAGTGTCGCCAAACAAAACATCACCGACGCATCGCCCGGATGCATATCCAGGTACACTTCAAGATAATGGATTACCTTTGAGAATGATCCCATCTGACAAGACATCTGGAACAAACCCAAAAGAGCCGTTAGATTATCACTGTCAAGTTCAAGACACTTCAGATACAACTCAAATGACTCTGACCACTGTTCCTTGTTCTGTCTAATCATCGCCAACCCGCAGTAGGCCTTGCTGCTCTGAGGATCCAGCCTTTTGGCTACTTTGAAAGCCACCTCGGCATCGGCCGTCTTTCCTTCCTGTAAGGCAATCACGCCGATACCGATATAAGGACCCGCCTCATCCGGCGATAAAGACGCAGCTTTTTCATAACATCTCTGTGCCTCCCGGAAATTGCCGACCGAAGCGTGACAGTCTCCAAGTTCCTTGACAACATTATAATGCTGGGTCCACCCAGTATCCGGTATTTTCGTTTCCTTTATCATGTCCATGCTAATTCTCTTCCATTAAGTATATTCTCAGCTTGTTCAAAAAGTTTTATCGCAGATTTAAAATCACTCTTTTTCCGATGAGCCCTCGCTTCTATCAAAAGCGTCGAGGCCGTCGGCCGTTTTTCGTTCAGTTCTTCAGACATCTTTAACGCCCGGTCATAATTACCCGAACGATACAAGGCATTGGCACATCGGGACTTCATCCAATATTCGTTCCCATAATTCTTATATAAATATTCAAA
>CBDUSK010000212.1:0-3259 GCA_965369915.1 uncultured Phycisphaerae bacterium | reverse complement strand
CCGACCTGGGTCGTATCAAAAAACGTCGGAAGTCCCGGCATTGTCTCGGTACTTGCACCACCTGCATTTGCGTAGGAAAGACTTAGTATACGCGAATGGCTGTAACCGGATGCATCATCCGTTATCGTCAGCTTTCCGCTTGTATCTAAAGTAAATGTAGAACCAGCGAAATCCGTACTGAACTGGTCCAGCATCTGCTGCACCGTCGTAGCTGCGCTAACTGTTAAATTTGATGTTATAAGTGAAGCGTCGGTATAATCGGTCTTTGCATATCCTGTAAGAGTAAGCGTACCGCTTCCATTACCGAACGGGCTACCTCCTGCAGTGAATTGAAGAAGTTCATCTATATCATCGGTTCCCGTTGCGAGACCGCTGCTTGTTGTAAATGCCGCGTTCGCCGTAAGCACATTAGTTGATGGATCAGGGTTATCAGTCACACGAAGGTTACCATTGATGGTCATCGTAGTCGTTGCATTTGCAGGCAGCGACGCATCCAGAGGTACCCTGATATCGGAAACACCGACCGCCTGAAAGAGTTGCGCCTCACCGGTCGTTCCCGTCCGCTGTACTTTGTACCCTGTTGCAGGGTCTACAAGGTTTAACTCCTTATCAATAGCAAATGAACCCACTCGGGTATAAAAATTCTGCGCACCGTCACTTAACACGAAGAATCCATTTCCGTCTATTGCAACATCAAGGTCCTGACCCGTTGAGGCAATATTACCCTGACTCATGTTACGGGGTATAGTCGCTATTCCAACACCGCTGCCCATTTGTTGCGGGTTGGTTCCGCCAAGTTGCCCCTGCGGACTACTCGCTTTTTTGATCGTCTGGCTCAAGAGCTCCGCGAATGTCACACTACTTGATTTAAACCCGGGAGTATTAAGATTACCAAGGTTGTTACCTGAAATATCCAGCCAGGTCTGATGTGAACTAAGTCCTGAAACTGCTGATTGCAATGCGCCCATTTTATTCTCCTTCTATTTATAGTACTAATAATTCAGTCTTGGATACCCGTTATTTCTAAAACACCAATCGTAAAGGTAAGTCCTTCACTCTGTGTGCCGTCCGAAAGAATGACATTTCCCTGAACTTCTAACTTAGGAGCACCGTTTTCAAAGCGGAGCTTCGATGCGTTTCCGGTGACATTCTGCTCGTAGTCATTACTATAGAATGACACTTGCTTTCCAAGAAGTGACCTGGCATAGTCATACTCTGCCATCAACAGAGCCCCTTGAAAAGTCGAATTCATCGCTTCCATCGTCGAGTTCATCGTTCCGATGTTACCATTCATCTCCTCCGTCATCTCCAATTGAGAAAACTGAGCAAGTTGTTGAGCCATTTGCTGGTTATTCAGAGGGTCAAGCGGATTCTGGTTTTGAAGCTCCGTTATAAGAAGCGTCATATAATCCATCATTTGGTTGGTTGCTAATCCTATTTCCATAACCAATATTCCTTTACTTTAAACTCTTGTTTTGCACAGTTTACGCTTATTGCATACATTGTATCTCATGACCGTATATGCAATTATTGTGCCATTGCCGAGTTTTACGGTTCGACCTCTGAATATAAACACTTGTTCTTAAAACACTTAAAAATTTACTCGTGACCCGAAAACTCTAAAACAAACTGTTACGATGGCTCGAAAAGGTGGATAAAAATTCCCCACGTGTCGGAAAAATGTGCCGCCATGGAAACTTTATTCCTGGGCCGGATTTGATATTTGAGACATGATCGTGATAAACGATCCCGCTTATAATCAAGACATTGACTTATATTATCGGATGGTCCCATAAAAAATTAAAGTTTCCGCTATTTTATGCCGACCTCTACCACATAAAATACATTGCTCCAAATGACAGACTTTTCTTTCCGAGAGATAAGTTAACATGACATTAGACAAGATTCTGGTAGTTGGCAAAGAAGCCCAAATTCATCAACTTGCACACAAACATACAAAACAGCTATTTGCAGCTGACGATACTAACAACATATGGGACTTGATCGACTCAGTTGAACCACATCTTATACTCTTAGACAAAAATATACATCATAACGAGATTTACTCTTTTCTCGAAGACACCTGTAAAAACAATGTCGAGATTCCTGTTGTAATCATTGGTGGTGAAGATTCACACGAACATGCCGAAAAACTCATTAAACTCGGTGCATATGATTTTATTAAAGGGAAAAACGACCACAATCGTCTCGGTAAGGTCATCGACAGAATAATACATGCCAAAGATGACAATAATCCCGATAAGCAAGCTTTCTTTTCTGAAGGCTGCCCTTCTTCTGTCTCGATCGTCGGGCGAAGCAGGTCAATATACAAATCCCTGAAGATGATTCGGCTCGTGGCAAGTAGTTCATGCAACCCGGTGCTTATTGTCGGCGAAACCGGCACAGGCAAAGAACTCGCTGCCAGAGCTTTACACATTTTAAGGCACGGCAGCGACAGTACATTCGTCGCCATAAATTGTGCCGCCTTAACTGCTAACCTTCTCGAAAGTGAACTTTTCGGCCATGTTAAAGGAGCCTTTACCAGTGCTGACAGAGATAAAACCGGTCTGCTCGAACTGGCAGGCAGCGGCTCTGTCTTTCTGGATGAAATTAGTGAAATGCCGCCGGAGCTTCAGGCAAAACTCCTGCGGTTCCTGCAGGAAAAGACTTTCAGAAAAGTTGGCGGGATCAAGGATATTTCCTGCAATGCCACGGTAATCACTTCAAGCAACAGAAACCTTTTTAATGAAGTTGAAAATGGAAAATTCAGAAAAGACCTTTATTATCGTCTGACAATTTGTCCTATTACTCTTGCTCCACTAAGGTCAACTGAACGAAAAGCCGACATCCCTCTGCTTGCTGAGTATTTCATCAAAAACTCTGATATCTGCCCTGAAAAAGAAGGAAAGATCAAAGGGCTTACCAAACTGGCAGTCGAAACACTTCAAAATCATCACTGGCCTGGAAATGTCCGTGAACTGCGGAACGTTATTGAAAGAGCGATCATGCTGGAAACAACCGACAAGATCGGTATGAGCAATCTTATAATCCACCCAGAACAATTAGGTGACGACATTCTCGGCGATTCGGCAAAACCCATGAAAAACTTTTCACTTGAACTGGCTGAAAAAGAGGGTGGGACTCACGCCGCGTACTTTTGGGCATGTGAGAGAAGGATATAGCCTCGAGCAATTGAGAAATATGCTTGCCGGGCAGGGTTTCCAGAAACCGATAGTCGACCAGGACGGCGAAAGGCGGG
>CBDUSK010000211.1:0-3270 GCA_965369915.1 uncultured Phycisphaerae bacterium | reverse complement strand
CTCCGCTATGATATCCAGGCCACAAAAAAACTTGGCCTTAACATGGCTCGCAAACATGTCAAGATCGAACCTGACCGCTGGTATTACTGGTGCGATAAACTCGGCCTGCTCGTCTGGCAGGACATGCCGAGCGGAGACAAGTACATCGGTGGGAACGACCCCGATATAAAACGCTCCGATGACTCCGCCGATCAGTTCAAACGCGAGCTTAAGGCTATGGTCAATGCGTTTCGAAACCATCCTTCTATTATCGTCTGGGTTCCCTTCAATGAAGGCTGGGGGCAATTCGATACAGCAGGTATAACTGAATACGTAAAAAGTCTCGACCCGACCCGTCTCGTAAACAGCGTAAGCGGCTGGGCCGACCGCGGCACCGGCGATATACTCGATATCCACTCCTATCCAGGCCCTGCCATGCCAAAACCGGAACAAAAACGTGCCATCGTTCTCGGAGAGTTCGGCGGGCTCGGACTCCCCGTCGCCGGACATACCTGGCAGGAAAAGAAAAACTGGGGATACCGAAATTTCAAAGACGTACCGACTCTTACCGCTGCCTATAGTGAACTCATCAGCAAATTACTGCCCATGATAGATAAGGGGCTCTCGGCGGCCGTCTATACCCAGACTACCGACGTGGAGATCGAGGTCAATGGCTTGATGACCTATGATAGGGCTGTCATCAAGATGGACGTTGGACAAGTCAATATGATCAACGCCGGCTACTTCCAGCCGGTAATAAAAGCACAGAACGATATCTTTCTCGATTCAATTGATGTAAAAATATTTAACATAAGCCGGCCCGGAGATATACGCTATACTATCGATGGAACAGAACCGACAAAAACATCGAATCTTTACAAAGCACCGATCACGTTGACTGACACAGCTGCGGTTAAAGCCCGTACCTTTTGGCCCAATGGTTCCAAAAGCGGCGTAAGTCAATACACTTGTACAAAAGTAGTCCTTAGAAAATCACTCGGTCGCAAAGTTTTTACCCTGGGCCTTAAGTTCGAGTACTTCGAAGATCCCGCCGAGAAAATATCAAGCGTATCTGATATTAAGAGTCTAAAACTGAAAGCAACCGGCATTGCAAAAAAACCTGATCTCTCCGTTGCAGAAGCTGCCAAATATATCGGTTTGAGGTTTGAAGGTCTCATTGATATTCAACACGATGGAATTTACACATTCTACACTACCTCAGACGACGGAAGTGTCTTATTTATCGCCGGCACCCGGATCGTTGCGAACGATTACACTCAGGGTATGACCGAGCGCTCCGGCCAGACGGCACTCAAAGCCGGCCTTCACCCAATAAGAGTCGAATACTTCCAGGGAACAGGCGGATTGGGTCTTGAAGTAAGATACGAAGGACCGGGCGTAGAGAAAAAACTGATACCCCCGAATGTTTTATTCCACAGCAAAGATTAAAAAAAATATCGGTGCAATATCTCTCTTCCTCCGGTATACTGTCCGCTCCGAAATTAACACTGGATCCAGGAGTATATTATGGATTATTTTAATTATAAAAATGGGAAATTATTCGCCGAAGACGTCCCCGTCGAGAACATCGCCTCCAGCGTCGGAACTCCCGTCTACATCTACAGCAAAAACACCTTTCTCGACCACCTCAAAAAAATACAAACCGCATACACCGATATCGACACCACCATCTGCTACTCCGTCAAGGCCTGCGGTAATATCAATATCCTCAAATTCATGGCCCAGGCCGGCAGCGGCTTCGACATCGTCAGCGGCGGCGAACTCTACCGCGCCAAGGCCGCAGGTGCCGACACCTCGAAGATCGTCTATGCCGGCACCGGAAAAACCGACGAAGAAATTATCGAAGCCTTAAATGCTCACATCGGCTACTTCAACATAGAATCAGAAGCCGAACTCGAAAATCTCATCAAACTCGCAAAACAAACCGGCAGCAAAACCAAGGCCGCCCTGCGCATCAACCCCGATGTCGACCCCGGAACCCACAAACACATCACCACCGGCATAAGGGAAACAAAATTCGGCGTCGATATCGAACGGGCACAAAAACTCTTCGCAGATTATTCCGGCAACGGCGCAGTGAGCCTCTGCGCACTCCACGTCCATTTAGGCTCAGGCGGAAAAACGATCGACCCATACATCCATGCCCTTAAAAAAACACTCACCCTGATAGACTCTCTCCGCTCAAAAGGCTTTCAGATCGAAGCCGTTGACCTCGGCGGCGGTTACGGCGCAGACTACGAAACCGATACCGTCCCCTCCGCAGTCGATTACGCTTCCGGCATCGTCCCACTGCTCAAAAACAAAAATTTAAAACTCATCCTCGAACCTGGAAAAAGCATCGCCGCCAACGCCGGTCTCCTCGTCACAAAAACCCTCTACATAAAGACCGGCGGCTCAAAAAAATTCGTCATTGTCGATGCCGGAATGAACGACCTTATCCGCCCGGCACTTTACGATGCCTTTCACTTCATCTGGCCTGTCAACGTAGATGAAAAATTCGTCCCATCCAAAAGACAAAAAGATATGGTCATTACCGGAACAGAAACCGTCGATGTCGTTGGTCCCATCTGCGAAGCTGCGGACTTTTTCGCAAAAGACAGACTCTTGCCGCCTGTCGATAGAAATGATTTGCTCGCCGTCTTCACCGCCGGCGCATACGCCTGCACCATGTCAAGCAACTACAACTCAAGACCGATGCTCCCGGAGGTACTCGTCGACGCCGACAATTTCTCCGTCATCAGAAAACGACAGTCATACGACGACCTCATCGACCTCGAAAGATAACTTTGGCTAAATTTCCCTTGCAAAAAGCAAGATAACCACTATACTTTTGCCGAAACGAACTTTTTGAAAAGGAACCGGCAAAATGAGCGAAAACAAGGAAAAGAACCTCAAAAGGGTTAAAGAGATCATAGACCTCATGAAGACCAACGATCTCATCGAGGTCGAGATCGTCGACGGACAAAACAAGATCCTCATAAAACGCCCGCATTCTGCCGTTCATACCGTAATACAGACCCCCGTCGCCGTACCTGTCCCCGCTCAGCCGCCGCCCGCGGCGGAACCTGCGCCGCTGCCGGAAGCAAAGGCCGATGACCTCATCGAAATAAACTCACCGATCGTCGGCACGTTCTACTCCGCAGCAAACCCCGACTCGAAACCATATATCGCCGTCGGCGACAAAGTTGCCCCGGATACCATCGTCTGCATCATCGAAGCAATGAAAGTCATGAACGAGATCAAAGCTGAGACCACTGGAACTATCGTCGA
>CBDUSK010000210.1:0-3287 GCA_965369915.1 uncultured Phycisphaerae bacterium | reverse complement strand
GTAGCCATCGCTGCTGAAATAGTCGAAAAATCAATGGAGAGAGGTTTCAATCTGGACAGACTCTTTATCGACCCGATCATACTACCGGTCAAAGTTCCAAACGCCCAGGCCCAGCCGGGCAACATCCTCGCCGCGGTAGACCAGATAAAATATCTGTCGGATCCGGCTCCGCATATCACCATGGGACTTTCGAATCTTTCGCAAGGTGCAACGGAAAGGAGCCTGATCAACCGGATATTTTTGGCAATGTGCGTTTCTCACGGCGTGGACTCGGCGATCGTCGATGTGCTGGATGAAGATCTGATGAATGCATTGGCAACCGCTGAGATGCTGATGAACAAACAGCTTTATTCGGACAGTTATCTTAAAGCGTACAAAAACAGTTAGTTATAAGGTTATATTGACCAGCAAAGCCTGGAAGCTGCCAGCTGGTTTCCGCACAGTTTCGATGCCAAGCTAATAGCAGGATAGTGCAAAAAAATAGCTCCACACTTATAGCTAATGACAGTGCTGTCGCTATAATCTCGTTCGGTTTGCACTTAAAAAAACAATAAATTTTGATACAACTCAACGAGGAGAAAGTTTATGAAATTAGACCCCACAAAAATGGAAGACTGGCAGGTCGCCGAAGCTGCCGAGGAAAATCTTAAACCAATTGCACAACTGGCCAGTGAGATGGGACTTACAGAAGAAGAACTTCTTCCCATGGGTCGGCAATTGGCAAAAGTGGACTATATCAAAGTCCTTGAAAGGCTAAAAAAGGCGCCAAGCGGTAAATATATTGACGTTACCGCTATTACACCTACCCCCCTTGGAGAGGGCAAGACCACTACCGCGATCGGTCTTATCCAGGGACTCGGAAAGCTGGATAAAAAGGTTGTCGGCGCAATAAGGCAGCCCAGCGGCGGTCCAACATTTAATATCAAAGGTTCCGCTGCCGGCGGGGGACTAGCCCAGTGCATACCTTTGACACCGTTTTCGATCCGCCTTACCGGTGATATTGACTGCATAACCAACGCGCATAATCTTAGTATGGTCGCATTGACTTCCCGGATGCAGCATGAAAACAACTATGATGATGCCCGACTCGCAAAAAGCAATATCCACAAACGGCTGGATATCGATCCTGAGAAAATTCAGGTCAAATGGGCGATGGATTTCTGCGCTCAGGCCCTTCGAAACATCACCATAGGCCAGGGCGGTAAGATGGACGGCTTTGAGATGAATTCCGGTTTTCAGATCACTGTTTCGAGTGAGATCATGGCGATCCTTGCTGTTGCCAGAGACCTGAAGGACCTGAGAGAACGGATGGGTAAGATAGTCATGGCTTATAGCAAAAGCGGAAATGAGGTTACTACGGCAGACCTCGAAGTCGATGGTGCAATGACGGCCTGGATGGTGGATGCTTTGAATCCGACGTTGATGCAGACGATCGAGGGGCAACCTGTTTTTGTACATGCCGGTCCGTTCGCGAATATCGCCATCGGCCAAAGCTCTATCATCGCCGACCGGATCGGAGTCAAGCTGTCCGACTATCATGTTACGGAAAGCGGATTTGGAGCCGATATCGGGTTTGAAAAGTTCTGGAACCTTAAATGCCGCATATCCGGTATTACGCCTAACGCGGTTGTGATCGTCGCCACGATCCGTGCTCTTAAGATGCACGGCGGCGGGCCTACGGTCAAACCGGGAATGCCTTTAGATGAGGTATATGCCAAAGAGAATCTCGAACTGGTCGAGAAAGGCTGTGAAAATCTTATCGCTCATATCGAAACAGTAAAAAAGAGCGGAGTAAGACCGGTAGTATGTATCAACAGTTTCTACACAGATACAAAAGCTGAAATTGAGCTTGTACGCAAGATCTCTGAACAGAACGGGGCATTGGCTGCCCTGTCCGAGCACTGGCTGAAAGGCGGTGAAGGTTCCATCGAATTTGCAGAAGCTGTTATCCAGGCTTGCCAGGAAAAGAATCATTTCAAGCTCCTGTACGAACTGGAGACGCCTCTGAGGCAAAGGATCGAGCTTATTGCCAGGGAAGTATACGGTGCGAGCGGAGTAACATATACGGACGCGGCCCTGGAAAAAGCCAAGGCACTCGAAGCAGATCCGATTTCGAAAACCCTGGGCACGTGTATGGTAAAGACACATCTGAGTCTTTCGCACGATCCGAATCTTAAGGGTCGTCCGAGCGGCTGGGAGCTGCCCATCAATGATATCCTGGTATACAAAGGTGCCGGTTTTATAGTACCTTTAGCAGGCGGTATCAAGCTCATGCCCGGAACCGCCTCGAATCCGGCGTACCGCAGGATCGATGTGGATGTAAAAACAGGAAAGGTGCAGGGCCTTTTCTAAGAAACAGGAAAATTTTACTGAACAATAAGGAGAAGTGAACCTATGACAGCACAAATCATAGACGGCAAACAAGTAGCCGCTGACATGCGTGAGGAGCTAAAGGTCAAAGTTGCCGAGCTTAAAGAACAAGGGATCGTACCGGGCCTTGCCGTTGTGCTGGTTGGCGAAGATCCCGCTTCGAAGTCTTACGTTACCGCCAAGGAACGTGCCTGTGAAGAAATAGGGATTTATTCTGACGATAATCGTCTGTCTGCTGAAACTTCGCAGGAAGAGCTGATGGCGATGGTAGATAAGCTGAACAAGGACCCAAAGATCAACGGGATCCTTGTGCAGTTACCCCTGCCGAAACATCTTAATGAAAGCGAAGTGCTCCTTGCTATCGACCCGAATAAAGACGTCGACGGTTTTCATCCTGTAAACGTCGGCAAGATGGTCGTTGGCGAAGAAACCTTTTTATCCTGTACCCCTCACGGGATAATCCAACTGCTGCTCAGAAACAATGTCAGGATCGAAGGCGCCGATGTCGTCATTGTAGGCAGGAGCAATATCGTCGGCAAACCTGTCGCGAATATGCTGATCCAAAAAAACGACAAGGGTAACGCAACGGTCACAGTGTGTCATACTCGAACAAAAGATCTGGCGGAGCACTGCCTTCGAGCGGACATAATCATTGCAGCGGCAGGCAGGCCCAATACGATCACAGCCGATATGGTCAAGGACGGAGCGGTTGTTATCGACGTGGGAGTCAACCGGGTGGAAGACGCAAGCAAGAAAAGAGGATACCGGCTTGTGGGCGATGTAGATTTTGAAGCAGTGAAGGAAAAGGCAAGTTTGATAACGCCTGTGCCGGGCGGTGTAGGTCCAATGACGATCACCATGCTGCTCTATAATACTGTCGAATCGGCTGAAAGAGCGGCTAAAAAACCATAACCGCA
>CBDUSK010000209.1:0-3294 GCA_965369915.1 uncultured Phycisphaerae bacterium | reverse complement strand
CGATAGACGGCAAGAGTATAAATGTATCAGCAGGCCAAATCATCGTTATGCCCGGGAATATTCGGCATGCAGTTAAGGCAAACGAGCGATTTAAAATGCTTCTAACTATGATCAAGGCTTAGAAGGGACTTTGAAATGCCAAGATGTCCAGGACAGGATCAAAGGTTTTGGAAGCTGGATGATATTTTTGAAGTAAAATGTCCCGGCTGCGGCGGGTCTGTAGAGTTTTTCAAGGACGAGCCGAAACTCAAATGCCGGCAGTGCGGGCATGAAGTATCTAATCCCAGGATCGACCTTGGCTGTGCGCAATGGTGTCAATATGCCGAGCAATGTCTTGGTGTCTCGACAGGAAAAGAGTCAAACATTATGTGTGATAATCTTATCAACGAGATGAAAGATGTATTTGGAGATGACCAGAAACGGATCATGCATGCTCTTTTGGTTTTAAAGTATGCCGAAAAGATACAAGCCGCAAAGGGCGGCGACCCTCTGGTTGTAAGAGCCGCGGCTATTTTGCATGATATCGGTATTCACGAAGCCGAAAAAAAACACGGTTCTCCTGCGGGAAAATATCAGGAAACAGAAGGCCCCGGGATAGCTAAAAATATCCTGGAAAAATATGAAATATCCAGAGACGACGTAGAACATATCTGCCGGATCGTAGGCAGTCATCATACTGGAAATGACATCGATACAACTGAGTTTTCGGTCGTCTGGGACGCGGACTGGCTTGCGAATATTCCCGTAGAGTTTTCGGAAATGAGCAAGGACAAACTAAAAGTACTAATT
Organism: uncultured Phycisphaerae bacterium; assembly: GCA_965369915.1. Classification (GTDB taxonomy): domain Bacteria; phylum Planctomycetota; class Phycisphaerae; order Sedimentisphaerales; family Anaerohalosphaeraceae; genus CBDUSK01. The sequence goes on along the minus strand of CBDUSK010000209.1, from coordinate 2,505 downwards.
GATAAAGTATTTAAAACCACAACAGGTTTAGAGATGGCGAATAAATTATTTTTAAACGATTAATTTAAAAACTTTTAAGAAAGGGAAACATTATGTTTTGTTATCAATGCGAGCAAACGGCACAGGGAACCGGTTGCAGGAAAATCGGAGTCTGCGGTAAGGACGCTGAAACTGCGGGGCTGCAGGACCTATTGATATATGCAGTGAAAGGGATCTCGATGTATGCACATCGTGCTCGTCAATCAGGAGTTACCGATCACGGTATCGATATGTTCATTATCGAGGCGTTATTCAGCACGGTAACCAACGTAAACTTTGACACAGAGAGATTTGTAGAACTGCTCGGTAAAGCGGGTAACATAATCGAAAGGGCTCGCGGTCTTTACGAAGAGGCTTGTAAAAGAGCTTCTCAGGAGCCGGAATCGCTTGAAGGTCCAGCCCAATGGAAACCTGCATCGGACAAGAACGGTTTGCTGAGGCAGGCCGAGGAAATCGGTATCGACAAACGTACAGAATCGCTCGGAGCTAACGTAACGGGTCTGCAGGAACTGATCACTTACGGCCTTAAAGGAACGGCAGCGTACGCAGATCATGCCTCCATCCTCGGTGAGGAAGATGACGCTGTCTTTGCGTTTTTCCATGAAGCCCTTGATTTTTTGACCGGGGACAAGGCAAACGATGCCGATGAACTGGTTCCGATGGTGCTAAAGGTCGGCGAGATCAACTTAAGGGCGATGGAACTCCTCGATGCCGCCAACACAGGAACTTATGGACATCCTGAACCGACGCAGGTCCGAATAACACCTGTTAAGGGTAAAGCCATTCTCGTTTCCGGACACGACCTAAAAGATCTTGAGGAGCTTCTAAAGCAAACAGAGGGCAAGAGTATTAACGTTTATACTCACAATGAGATGCTGCCTGCCAACGCTTATCCCGGTTTGAAAAAATATAAACACCTTGTCGGCAACTATGGCGGAGCATGGCAGGAGCAGCGCAAGGAATTCGAAGAATTCCCCGGCGCGATACTAATGACGACTAATTGTATAATCAAACCCAAAGAAGAATACAAAGCGAGGATATTTACGAACAGTCTGGTCGGTTGGCCCGGCGTAACACATATTAAAGACCGGGATTTCGGCCCTGTTATAGATGCCGCTCTGGCAGCGGACGGCTTCGGCGAAGACGCCCAGGAAAAAACTATTACTATTGGTTTCGGGCGTAACACGGTGATGAGCGTTGCAGATAAGGTCATAGAAGCGGTTAAAGCCGGTAAGATCAAGCACTTTTTCCTTATAGGCGGCTGTGACGGGGCAAAGCCCGGCAGGAATTATTATACAGAATTCGCCGAGGCGGTTCCGAAAGATTGTGTCATCCTGACCTTAGCGTGCGGGAAGTTCCGGTTTAACAAACTCGATTTCGGGGATATCGGTGGCATTCCTCGTCTGCTGGATATCGGCCAGTGTAACGATGCCTACTCAGCCATACAGATCGCTGTCGCTTTAGCCGGAGCCTTTGAATGCGGGGTAAACGATCTGCCCCTATCATTTGTTTTAAGCTGGTTCGAGCAGAAGGCGGTTTGTATTCTTCTGACCCTTCTGCATCTGGGTATTAAGGATATAAAACTTGGGCCGACGCTTCCGGCATTTGTGTCGCCGGACGTATTAAATGTCCTGGTAGAGAAATTCAATATCGGGCCTGTTACTAATGCAAAAGATGATTTAGCCCAAATGCTTGGATAAACAATAAGTCCAGCTCTGCTTTTAAAAAGGGGTATTTCAAATGGCAATGCGAAATATAGTAAAAATTGACGAAGACAAATGTAATGGCTGCGGAGAGTGCGTACCCGCCTGCGCCGAGGGAGCCATCGAGATAATCGACGGCAAAGCAAAGTTAGTCAGCGAGATGTATTGTGATGGTCTGGGGGCTTGTTTGGGACACTGCCCCCAGGACGCCATCACGATAGAACAGCGTGAAGCTGATGAATTCGACGAGAAAGCAACCGAGGATCATTTAGAAGAGAGAAAGAAATCCGAGCCGCAGGCTTCAGGTTTTGTTTGTCCGGGGTCGATGGCCAGGAAATTACGGGAAACATCCGGGCCGGGTGAATCCGAAACGGGAGACAATTCACAATTAGCCCAATGGCCGGTACAGTTAAAGCTGGTTTCTCCACAGGCTCCGTATTTTAAGGAAGCGGATCTTTTACTTGTTGCTGACTGTGTGCCGTTTGCGATGGGTGATTTTCACAGCAAAATCTTAAAAGGGCGAGGTATCGCGATAGGCTGTCCCAAACTTGACGATACTGAGTTTTATATCGAAAAATTTACCCAGATATTGAAAATTAACGACCTTAAGAGCCTTGCAGTGGTTCATATGGAAGTTCCCTGCTGCTCGGGGCTTACGTATATCGCAAAAGAGGCGATCGCCCGCAGTAAAGCGAAACTGTCCTTCGAGGATATCACGATAGATCTAAAAGGGAATATCAGTAACACTGAAATAATTAAATGC
>CBDUSK010000208.1:0-3309 GCA_965369915.1 uncultured Phycisphaerae bacterium | reverse complement strand
GGTTCCGGTAGTTGTGATCGGATACGTTTTTTATGCAATGTTTACATTTTATGGGAGATATATTGGATATATGAAAAAAACAATATTCACCTCGATCATCACCCTTACCGCAGGAATTTCAAATATTGTTCTAAATGTTATATTTATACCGAAGTATGGTTACATTGCCGCGGCATATACTACGGTTGTTTGCTATTTTATCATGTTTTTGCTGGCATGGATCGTTTCAAGGATAGTCTTAAAACAGGCAGTTATACCATTGTGGACGATTTGGAAGCCCGCATTGATAATGTTCGGCTTTATAGCGGTTGTTTATTGTGTAAATACAACAGGCTTAAGTCTCGCCGTTCTGTTCGTAATTAAGCTTGTTCTTCTGGCCCTGTTTTGCATTATTGCTTTTCATAAGCAGATAAGAACTGTTCTGCATACAGGAAAGTAATTTTTGCTCTCAACAACAGGTTTAAACAGTTCTATTCTTTAGCCTCCGCTTCGAGCATTTGCATGATAACTTCTGCGGCCCGTTCTGTCGCTTTTCCGTCGATCTTAAACAGGTGCCGGCTGATGTATCGACTCCTTTTTTCCGCAAGTTCCTTCTCATGCTGCAAAAGCTTTTCAATGGCCCCCTCAAACTCTTGTTCCTGATAGACCCCCACAGCCGCTCCCTCGTCCACATACCCCATAAGATCGGCTTCTTTGCTGAGGTTAAGGATCATAACGGATTTGTCCAGGGCGATCGCTTCGGTTGCGGTCGTCGAAAATTTTGTGACCAGAACATCACATGCGCGTATTAGATCGAGTGTATTAGCCGTCTTAGGAGCCAGCACGATGTTCTTTTGTGGTAAATCCATACAACTCACGATCATTTTCGTATGCTTCTCTTCTTCCCGCTGATGCTGCTTTATGATCAGGACGCAATCGTCTAATTTGTCCAAAGCACTACGGACTGTGCGGAGATTTTTTTTGTTTTCTTCGTCGGACAATACAAGGCATTGAGTTGTCCATAAAATTATTTTTTTATCTTCATCAATACCGTATTCCCTTAAGACACCTCTCTTGCCGGGCATATCTTTGATGGTACTGAGGACGTCAAATCCAGGCGATCCCGTAACGGAAACAGACTTAGAGGGATATGCGCTCGATTGTGTAAGAACATCCTTATAATACTCCCCGAAGACAAGCGTCTTATCCGGGATCGGACAGAATGGCGACTTTATACCGCCGTCCTGCGAGATTTCGTCTTTTGCAAAGATATACCCGTTGGAATATCTGGAGATATTGCCGTGTTGTATAGCCACAGTCGGAATATCCTTTTTTTTGCCGGCGATAAGTAAGGCTCGCTCGAATATCCCGTATTCGTTTACTAACAGCAGTAAATCCGGCTGCTCTTTTTCCAGCATCTGTTTTGATATCTCGATTCGTTTTACAACATAAGGCAGAAGTACCAGGAAATAAAACTTCATCTTCCTGTGGACAAGACCAAAGATATCTCTGCTGCTAAAACTACATAAGCTGCGAAACCGCTTGTCGGCAGCAAGCCTCTTCCATACTTTATTAAAATGCCGGGAGGCCGCAAATTCTTTCTTTGCAATATTAAAAGACCAGTAAAGATTAAAGGGCCGATAGTTGATCTCTGGGCTTTTCACTTTTTCGATCAGTATCTTTAAGCTCTTAAGTGCATTGCCGAAAGGATAAACATATTTGACGAATGGATAAGTGCCGGTTAGCCGAAGTCCTTCTTTCTCTTGCATCTGCCTTATCAGAGAGTCAAAAAAAGCGTCGGTCTTTCTTACCTTGCCTGTTTCGCAATCTCTTACCAGCCGCCAGTTAAGGTCGCTGGACGTAAAGAGAATATTTTTCCCGCCGCTTTGCCTGCCTTTTTTTTCAAAGATCAAAACCAGCCTGATAATCGTTTTCCTGAGCAAATCGAAACAGAAGTTGCCGCATGTAAAAAGGATTCCAGGCAGTTTCAAAATATTTGACTGAAATTTCAAGCCTTTTGTGATACTGCTGTTAGGATCTTCCGGCAGAGTCAATAAAAAAAGAAGAAAGTCGAAATGAGCAAACCACCACAGCGATAGATCTTCATACTCTGTTAATTCCCTGAGAGTTTGTCCGCAGTCAAACTTTGTGGTCGTGAGCCTGCGGGAAAATATAGAAATTTCTTCGTATTTACTCATTTAAAGGTTCCCTAAAATATATATTCGCTGTTAAAGAGCCCTTTGTCAAGAAGTCATTATTTGTGGGTTCCTGAATTATTGCTTATGATTTTTTGTCAAGTAACAAGCTTTTTAAGCTTACAAAGAGCTAAAATTAATTTCTGGACGCGGGAACTGATTATTATGTATAATAATCTAAGCTTATCTAAGATCAGAGAAGGCACTATGAAACTGATAATCCAGATACCCTGCTACAATGAGGAAAAGACCCTGTCCAAGGTCCTTGAGGGCCTGCCACGCGAACTGCCCGGCATAGACCAGATAGAGTTTTTGGTTATTGACGATGGCAGTACCGATAGGACCGCAGACCTCGCCCGCGAACTCGGCGTTCACCACGTCTTGAGCATGGGTTCCAATCACGGCCTGGCCGCGACTTTCATGGCCGGTATCGTTAAGTGTTTGGAACTGGAAGCCGATATCATTGTCAATACCGATGGTGATAACCAGTATGATGGTGGCTGTATCAAGGACCTTATTGTCCCGGTTATAGAAGGCAGGCTTGATATAGTTGTTGGTGCCCGGCCGATCGATAACATAGAGCACTTTTCCTGGCCTAAGAAAAAGCTTCAGCGCCTCGGCAGCCGAGTAGTCAGGCAGTTCTCCGGAACCAAGATCCCGGATACTACCAGCGGATTTCGTGCCTATTCAGCCGAGGCGGCGATGAGGCTGCATGTATTTAACCGTTATACTTATACCCTCGAGACTATCATTCAGGCAGGACACATGAATATAAAAATCGGACATGTGCCAATTAAGACCAATCCCAAAACACGTGAGTCTCGATTGATTTCTTCAATACCGCGTTATGTATGGCGGTCGGTCTCTATTATTCTGCGCTCTTATATTACTTATAAACCGTTCCGAACTTTTTTCTATTTCTCGTTACCACCGACTGTTCTGGGACTGGTTCTTTGCCTGCGGTTTTTATATTACTTTGTCGTTACCGGAAGCGGCAGAGGTCATCTCCAGTCACTTATCCTGGCGGCAATCTTGCTGATCATAGCATTTCACCTGTTTTCACTGGGAATATTAGGCGACTTGATAAGTGCCAACAGAAAACTTATACAGGAAACCCAGTTTAACACACGAAAGC
>CBDUSK010000207.1:0-3319 GCA_965369915.1 uncultured Phycisphaerae bacterium | reverse complement strand
AGATCAACTACATTGTGTTCGCCGAGCAGCTGCAAAACGAGAATGGGCCGTCGGGCGCGCTCGTCGGAGTTTTGTAGCAGTCATGTTATATTAAGTTTTAAGATAATATCAGCTATCAGCAGTCGGCGGTCAGTAATCAGTGGTTAGCGATCAGCATTCAGCTATCAGCGTTCAGCTTTCTGCAGTTGGCAGGTCGGCGATGCTGTGTTCGTCGAGCAATCGCATGAACAGGGTCAGCCTTGTGCCGGTTGACTCGAGAGATTCGTCTATGCAGATCCTGGCCTGGATCGCAAGGGGTTCGGCGCTTCGGCGGTCGCGGACGGGCAATGAAATTGCTATTAAGCGATCAGCGTTCAGCGGTAAGGAGATCGATAATACAGACGGTGACAAGTGCGAAGGTGAAAGGTGCGAAGGGGGTGAAGATTCGGGTTGCTTCGCTGCCGAATCCTTTCTTTGCCACTCTAATATTCGTTGGGTGCCATCGCGGTTTGTGATCTCCATTGTAAGGGATTGAAAGCCCAGCTGAGTCGCTGCGGTACACATTACCTTCCACCACTGATCGAACGTCACTGCCTGGCGGAACTCAAGCTGCATATCTTCGAAATTGCTACGAAAGCTCTTTGTACTCTGCTTTATAGAGGTGTTACGTCTTATCGCTGCGATGATCTGTCTGACGTTGTAGGAACCGATGGCCTGGAAGAAAATAAGGTAAAGCAGCAGAATGCATAGCAGAATCGCAACTGTCTTATAATCCTTAGTCATCAGGGTAAACATCGCCAGCGCTGTCGTAATGCCGGTAACAAGGTAAAGAATCATTACCACGTGCCTTTGGCTCAGGCCAAGGTCGAGCAGGCGGTGGTGAATGTGACCGCGTTCGGCGTGGAACATCGAACGCCGCTCAAGGATAACGCGGCGGACCATCGTGCATGCGGTATCAATGATCGGGATGCCTAAGGCTACCGCAGAAATACCAAGTGTCTCGATGGAGCCGGACTTTGATACGCAGATGACCGAAGAAGCAGCGAGTATGAAACCTAAGAACAAGCTGCCGCAGTCACCCATAAACACTTTTGCGGGATTATAATTAAAAAACAGAAAACCGATAAGCGAACCTAAGAGGGCCAGCATTATTATCGCAATAACAGGTAAGCCGATATAGAACGCCAGGATCGCAATGGCAACTGCGGCGATAAATGAAAGACCGCCGGCAAGACCGTCAAGACCGTCAAGGAAATTTACGCCAACTGTAATGCCGGTTATCCACAGTGCAGTCAACGGCCAGGAGAGAAATCCAAGATCCAAAGTAAAGACGGTACCAATGGCAAGAGTACGAATACCGGAGCCGGACCAGCAAACGGCAAACGAAGCAAGAATAAGCGACAAAAACTTGAACTTGCCGGAAAGCCCCCTGGTATCGTCGATCAAGCCCATCAGGAAGATGAACAGAGAAGCCGTGATCAAAACAATTGCCTGCTTTTGCGCCGCAGCAAACTGCTGTCTAACAGACGGCATGAAACCTACCACCACAGCAACCGCTATACACATTGCAGCAATGAATGCGATCCCGCCTACACAAGGGACGGCCTTTTGGTGAACCTTTCTTGCGTTAGGTATATCGATGAGGTTTGCCCGGCGAGCAAAACGGATCACCAGCGGCATTAAACCTAAGCAAAGGAAAAGGGCCAGAAAAAATGTTATTAAATAGATAGGCATTTTATTTTAGACTGGATTTAAGGATAAAATACAAGACTAACAACTAAAACTTTTTTTAGACAGGATCAACAGGATAAAACAGGATAATATATAAACTAAAGACTATTTCTTAGACAGGATTTACAGGATAAAACAGGATATATAAAAGACTAAAAACTTTATTTTAGACAGGATCAACGGGATAATGCAGGATAATATATAAACTAACTACTAAAAACTTTATTTTAGACAGGATCAACAGGATAAAACAGGATCTAAAAACTAACTACTAAAACTTCTTCTAAGTTGCGAGCAGGGCTCGCGATTAAATTAGCAGCTGCAAAACGAGAATGGGCCGTTGGGCGCGCTCGTCGGAGTTTTGTGGTAGTCATGTTTAAAAAAGTTTTAAGGGTTAAGGGCATACTCCGTCCCCGTCGGTGTACCGACAAGGGTGATTATCATTTATTATTTCAGGGACCCAAAAGGTGCCCGGAGTTATTGCTCTAACATCTTAGGGTGTAGCGAAAGATCCTCTATAAGCTTTTGGGCCGCTTTAAACTGGGGACGAAGCCGAAGACATATCTTAGCTTCGTTCATCGCTTCGGGTATCCTTTCGGCCTCAAGAAGCATCTTGGCCAATGTATACCGCCAGTCTACCTGGGCATAATTAAGTGTCAACGCACGATGGTAATATTCAATCGCTGACTCAAAGTCCTGCTGCTCGTAATAGATGTTCGCTAATTTAATAAATTCCGTGGCTGAGGCATCAGGCTGCGAGCACTTTTCTTTCAGTAATTCCATCCGTTTAATTTGTATCTGGTTAATAAGTTCTTTGTGGGCATCGGCACCTTCAAGGATCTTTGCCACATAATCCAGCCTGTCAACATTGACACCGGCAAGATCGAGTGCCAGGTCCGGCCTGTCGACCTGGCTTGCATACATGACAGCCAAGCCCTTAAACAGCCTACCGTTTAGCTTTACAGCTTTATTAAATTTCTTAAATGAAAGATCGATATTACCCTCTTCAATATCCAAACTACCTGCAGCAAGACAAGATATCGGATCATTCGGTGCAAGACGAAAGCCTTTTTTAATTCTTTCGGCACCTCCCTGCTCGTCATTAAGAACGTTTTTTTCGATCTGGCCAAGAGTGCTATAAGTTGGCCCGTATGTCGGGCAATATGTACGAGTCTTGTGGAACTGGTTAACAATGTCATGGACTGTCGGCATTGATCCTTCGGGAAGAACCCCGAAATCAGGATCAAGTGCCTGACTGACTTGTAACCAGCGGTAAACATTCAGCCAATACCGATATTTTATATTTTCCGGCTGAGCATCAGAAGCAGCTGCGGCGAAAGAAATCAATTCAGCGTATTCGGCATCCGTTCGGTGCCAGTTATTGTCTACAAAAACTTTTTCGGCAGCCAAAGCTTTGTTCCAATGAGACTCGGCGATACGCGCGTTATTGGCGCCTGAAAGACACCATCCTAAAATGCCTAATACAACAACAAATGCAAATACCCGAAGCGGAATAGAACCAGCCGATTTAGAAACTCGTTGAACTGTTTGGCCAGCGGGGTCCTGCCTGCCATCCTGGCGAGCCAGACTCAAAAGCAAAGCACAGAAA
>CBDUSK010000206.1:0-3326 GCA_965369915.1 uncultured Phycisphaerae bacterium | reverse complement strand
GACCGATCTTATTTTGAGCTATCACCCGGTGATATGGGGCGGATTGAAAAGGGTAACGGCTGATGGGGATACGGCGGTGATATATGAATTGATCCGGCTGGGGATATGCGTGTATTCGATCCACACAGCTTTCGATGCGGCGATGGGCGGAGTGAACGATCAGCTTGCAGATATCGTCGGGCTTAAAGAGGCCGAACCGATCGGTGATCATGTAGAGAACCCGGAAGGTCCCGGTTATAAGCTGGTGGTGTTCGTGCCGCCGTGCGATCTTGAAAAGGTCACCAATGCGATCTTCGCCGCGGGAGCAGGCAGGATAGGCAACTATTCTAACTGCGGTTTCCAGGTCGAAGGTGAGGGGAGTTTTTTGCCATTGGAAGGAGCAAAGCCGACTTTGGGAAAAAAGGGGGAACTGAAAAGCGTTATCGAAGTAAGATTCGAATCGGTGGTTTCGGCGGAAAAAATCGCCGCGGTGGTCGAGGCCATGCGAAGGGCCCATCCTTATGAGACGCCGGCCTTTGACGTTGTGCGTCATTATGAGACGGAAAATAAATTCGGTTTGGGCAGGATCGGCAAACTTATCGAACCCCGATCGCTTTTGAGCATCATCGAAAGAATCAAAAAGGTTACCGGTGCCCAAGCTGTCGGGCTCGTCGGCAAAGAAAACCGCACGGTAAAAACAGCGGCGGTTTGTGCGGGGTCATGCGGGAAGATAATAAACTCGGTTATCGCCCGGAAGTGCGATCTTTATCTTACGGGTGAATTGAAGCATCATCAGGCATTAGCGGCTCAAGAGGCAAATCTTACGTGTATATGCCTGTCGCATACGGTTTCTGAGCGCTTTGCGCTGAAAAATTTTGCAAAGCAGTTGAAAAATCAGCTTAAAGATGTAACAATAAGCATCAGTAAAAAAGATGCCGACCCGTTCAAATGGAAGAATATATGACAGAGAGCAACGAAAAGATAAGCGACGGTGAGCTCGAAGAAGAACTGCCGGCCGAAAACGCCGAAGAACTCGCAGAGCCGCCGGAAGATTTCGAGCCGACGGTAGAGTCTGTTGTCGAGGCGGTGCTTTTTGCGAGCGATGAGCCTTTAAGCGTTCAGCGGCTTGTGAATATCGTCGAAGCGGGCAGCATTAAACAGGTTCGTGATTGCGTCAAGGAGCTTAACGACAAGTACAGGTCCAACGGTTCTGCGTTCCGGATCGAGCAGATAGCGGGCGGTTACCAGATAATGACGCTCGACGTATTTGGTTACTGGCTGAAGAAACTTGTGCGTGTCCGGACCGAAACGAAGCTCAGCCAGGCGGCCCTGGAGACTCTTGCCATCATCTCTTACAAGCAGCCGGTCATACGCGCCGATATCGAGGCCATCCGCGGTGTTGCAGCCGGTGAGGTGATCCGCAATCTGATGTACAAGGGGCTGGTGAAGATCGTCGGACGGGCGGAGGTATTGGGAAGACCGATGCTTTACGGCACGACGAAAAAGTTTCTCGATATATTCGGCCTGAACACACTTAAGGACCTGCCCAAGATCGAAGAATTAAAGAAGCCCGAGCAGTAATCAGTTACAGGTGGTTCGTTTTTGATTGTTTCGGTTTTGTGAGACCGCTCAAAGATGAAAAGAACGGTGCATGTCAATATCATCGCCGGTATGGGTATCACAAAAACTTTTTTTGCAGAATAAAAAAGGCCCTGCTGTTTGGCAGGGCCTCGGTTGTTTTCAAGTTATCTTCCTGGCTAACCGGGGTTCACATTTGTCGCACATGGACCTTTTTTGCCTTCTCCAATCTCAAATTCGACCTTCTGGCCTTCATCGAGTGATGCATAGCCTTCCGTCTTGATCTCCGAGTGGTGGACGAACAGGTCATCGCCGCCATCGTCCGGCGTAATAAAACCATATCCCTTACTTGAATTAAACCATTTTACTGTTCCTGTACTCACTTGAACATCTCCCTGGCCTGTAATAGGCCATTTAAAATAATATCTCTCATTCTTAATTTTTTATCGGGGAATATTCTTGAGAGACGAAAAGAGTATTCTCCTTGGGAATAGTACACGGGAAGCTTATAATATTCAACAATAAAATCCTGATATATATTTTTTTCAACAATTTTGGTGTTTCGGGGGAGTTTTGACCTTGCGGGATATCCGGCCTCAAAAACAGCGATTTACTGCGGATTATGGGGATTTGAAGGTGTGACAGGGGCCTGATCTGTCCTGCCTGCACAGTCCTTTGGGTTCGAGCGGTTGCATTTTAGGGGGGATTTTTGTAAAATATTCGGCTTGTAGTGTTGCTGCGGATTTTGTATCAGGCAGGAGAGTTAATTAATGATCTATAACGAATACGGCTCGACCGGGGCGAAGGTAAGCGTGGTCGGTTTCGGTGGGATGCGGTTCGACACATCAAGATCGAATGAAGAAAATGCCGAGCTTTTGCTTTACGCGAAAGACAAAGGCATCAACTATTTCGATACAGCTCCGGGGTATTGCCAAGACAAGAGCGAAGATATTTTCGGTTTGGCTTTTGAACAGATGGCCGATGCCCGTGATGAATTTTATGTTTCAACTAAGGGCATGCCTACTGAATTAGATACCGCGGGCAAGGCGATCGCGGCGGTTGAAAAATCCCTTAAGCGTTTAAAAGTGGAGAGAATAGATTTTTATCATGTCTGGTGTATTCGCGATCTTGACCATTACAAACTTGCGATGAAAAACCGCGGCCAATACGAGGGCCTGTTAAAATGCAAAGAGCAGGGGCTTATCAGGAATATTTCGGTATCGACACATCTGCCGGGCGATGAGGTCCGTAAGCTGATCGAAGATAAAAAGTTCGAGGGTGTTACTTTGGGTGTGAATATTCTGAATTTTATGTACCGCTGGGAGGGTGTTCAGGCGGCTTGCGAAGCAGGGATGGCTGTTGTCGCGATGAACCCTCTTTCGGGCGGAGTGATACCGAAGCACGAAGATGAATTCGGATTTCTCGCGGGTCCCGGCGAGTCTCCGACAGAAGCGGCGCTTCGGTTCTGTATAAACTGTCCGCAGATCACGATCGGGCTTAACGGCTTTACGACTAAGGAGCATATCGATATGGCGTGTAAGGTCGCGGATGACCGCAAACCATTTACCCAGGCTGACATCGAACGCGTCAAAGCAAATATTTCCGAGAATATGAATTCGTTATGTACCGGCTGCGGTTACTGCATGGCAAAGTTGTGCTCGGAGAATATTCCGATCGCGGGATATATGCAGGTTTATAACGAAAAGCTGATGGAAGACAAGGACGACAAGCAGATGGTCGAGGCGATGAATCATCATCATAACTGGGGG
>CBDUSK010000205.1:0-3342 GCA_965369915.1 uncultured Phycisphaerae bacterium | reverse complement strand
GGGTTTCTGGTCAGTTTAACCTTTACCTGATCTTATCACCCTGAAGGGTGTCTTACCTGCCTGAAGGCAGTCTTTGAAAACTTAATAAGCGTCTTGAATCAAGAACTACGAGAACTGCTTCTCGAACTGCCTCGACGTGCGGAATTTGAAGACTTCTCGAACTTGCCGAAGACCATCCTGCCGGCAGAAGTCTGCAATGCGCTCGTAACCGATATAATTATGGTCTCTCCGATCCTGTTTCGCCCTTCTTCAACGACAACCATCGTCCCGTCGTCAAGATAGCCAATGCCCTGCTGAGCTTCCTCGCCTGGACGAATGATCTTGATCTGCATCTGTTCGCCTGGAAGAACAACGGCTTTGAGGGCATTAGCCAGGTCGTTGATATTAATAACGTCCACCCCTCTAAGCTGGGCCACTTTATTCAGGTTATAATCATTAGTAACAAGCCTGCCGTCACAATTTTTAGAAAAAGCAACGAGCTTATGATCGACATCGGCTTTTTGATCGACGCCTGGCGGCGGTGTATCATCGATCAGCACCTCGACTACAGTACTTGACTGCAGTTTGTTGAGCATTTCGAGGCCGCGTCTTCCGCGGTTGCGTTTGATCTTGTCCGCGGAGTCGGCGATCAATTGCAGTTCATTAAGGACAAACCTGGGCACGATCAGCGGAGCATCGAACAACCCGGTATGGGCTATATCAGCAACTCGTCCATCGATGATCACCGAGGTATCCAGAACCAGGGGACGCAGTCCTTTAGTTTGCCGGGAGAATTCCACATAAGGAATTATGAAGCGGACATCATCTTTTGTCTGGATCACCAGACTTATTACGAGATAACAAATACAAACCCCCATGATCCATTTCGAGGTCTGAAGTGCGTCCCCGTCCATATGAAAAAACAGTTCGTTCATCATCTCCATAACCGGCGACATGGCCCAGCTTATGAGTACTCCGACCAGAAGCCCGAAGAAAATCCCAGCCATGGCACTGAGTGATTTTTTCGGCGTGAGCCAGTCGATCGCAATGACGATCGCGGCTACACCCATACCACAGAAGACCCGGATAAAAAGAGAAGTTAACTCTGTCTGATCAGTGGGAGCTATGAAGATACTTACGAATAAAAAGGACGCTATGACAACAATAAAAACCGCTCGAATAAAATATAATAACATAATTATAATCTCCTGAATTTATGATAAATATCGATAAAACCTATTAAATTACCAAATAACAATATAATATATGACCAAAACCTTATACGCTATAAAGCCGCTTTAGTCCAGAGGCGATTATAAAAAAATATTGATTATTGTGGCCTTATAAAACCTCAAATGAAAATAAAAGCCCGGCCCTGAGCGAACCCTCTGAAAAAGAGCTTATTCTTATATTTTTCATTTATCGGTATAAAAAGGGCCCGGCTTTGGCTGGTTTTACCGATTTCCGGTCATTTGTGCCCGCTCCTTCAATCAACAATGGGCAGGTCACCCCTCCCTAAGCATCTGGAAAAAAGGGGCCGACACGGCGATATTGTTCTTATTCAGTACCGGTAACATGATGAAAAGGGATTCTTATCGGACGAGCTCTCATAAAATCTTTTTGTTGCAGCAAAAGAATATTGCGTTATCCACTCCTTACAGTACTGCACAAATTCAGCGGCATTAGGGTCTTAAGGCCTGCATGGTATCGGCCGATAGCTAATACGCTAAAGTCTTTATAAAAAGTGTGCGCAGATATCAGATTATCGGACTTGGGGCAAAGTTTTTTCCAGACTCAAAAGAGTTGTTTGTCTGAACCTAATACATGAAAAATATGAACAAAAAACAATTAAAACATACAGGTAAGAACACCCGAATACTCCTCGTCGACGACGTCGAGGAAAACAGGATGCTGATCAAGGTGATGCTGAGAGAGACCGATTATAAATTAACCATTTGCTCCAACGGCGCCGAAGTGGTTGAATATGCGAATAAACAGAAATTCGACTTGATCCTGATGGATCTCAACATGCCGGTAATGGATGGACTTGAAGCGACGAAGCTTATTAGGTCGGAAGGCAAGAACAGGACAACCGTAATCGTGATGTTGACGGCATCAACTATCAAGGGTGGCGAACTGGTTTGTCTGGATGCGGGCTGTGACGACTTCATTTTCAAGCCGATAAAAAAGGATGTCCTGCTCAGGAAGATCGAGCAATTTGTCCAACAAAAAAAACAAATCGACACCGCTGTTCATGGAGGTCATATTACCTCGTTCCAGTCCGACAATCCCGACTATCAAAAAATGGTAAAAATATTCGTCACTAATCTGCCGAAGCGTATCGGGGAAATACAAGAAGCCCTGGATAAGAGGAATCTGCAGGACCTTTCTTTTAAGGTCCATACGCTGAAGGGGCTTGGAGGTTTTGCGGGTTTCCCGATCTACACCGAGAAAGCTAAAGCCATAGAGCAAATGATCTGCGACAATCAAATCGAGAAGATCCAGGAACAACTCGATGAAATGGTCCAGCTTTGCCAAAGAACAAAGTCAACCCATCCCCCAACAAGTTCCTAAATATCTTTTTCGGCCCTGCCCTTTGCAAAGCCTGCTTTGCTGAACAAATAAAATGCCGGGATATAGATTAAGAGGCTCTAAGGAATTGAAAAGTTTTTATCTGTGTTGTTCTATCAGTTCCTGAAGCTGTCGTTGCCAGGCTTCGGGTCCTTCATTTATAAAACGCTCGAACGATCCATCGTTTACCAGCTCTTCCAATATTTCCTTACGTTTATCGTGATTGGATATTCGTTTTATAATCCGTTCTCTGGCGGTTTTAAGCTCTGTAATAAACCGGGCATGGTCTTCGGTGAATATGTCCTCAAGTTTTTTCCTGAGACGCGCCGCATAAGCCGGGCAGCTTCCATCGGTACTAACGGCTATCTGCAGATCGCCGCGTTTTACCACAGCCGGGATATAGAAATCACACAACTCGGGCACATCGACGACATTGCAAAGCACCGACAGTTCATGACAATCGTTATAGACCTGTTTGTTCAGAGATATGTCATTAGTAGCGGCGATTGCCAGGACCACACCTTTGAGGTATTCTTTGGAATAATTGCCCGATATCGTCTTAACACCCTCCTCTTCACAGCTTTTTGCAAAGCCCTGATCGATATCCCTGGCTACTACAAGGACTTTTGCACCGGCACCACAGAGCGACTTTACTTTTCTTTCGGCCACGGAGCCTGCCCCTATCACAACAACTTTTTTGTCCTTAAGGTCAAGATATATCGGATATTTAGCCATGTGCGATGATTATAGCAATATCAGGCGTAAAAAAGCCAGAAATAAATTGAACGGGCA
>CBDUSK010000204.1:0-3368 GCA_965369915.1 uncultured Phycisphaerae bacterium | reverse complement strand
ATTACTGGGGACTTTTCCAGACTCAGGAAAGAAGCGAAGCAAGATATGCCAAATCTTATTTCGGCGGAGAGACTGACGATTATGATGTTATAAAAACCAGTGACATCCATGATGCTGAAGCAACTGACGGTAACCTGGACGCTTATACAAGACTATACAATGCCGCTGTTGTCACAGGGTTTACAAATAATACAGACTACTTCGTTGCACAGGGCATGAATACGGATGGTACGGAAAATCCGGCTTATGAGAAACTTGTGGATGTTGACAATGTTATCGCATACAACTTGATGTGTTACTACTTCGGCGGAAAAGATTTTCCCTTGGTATTAAAAAACGGCGATACTGGTAATGATCTGAAGATTAATAATCTTTTCGCCATATACAACAAGAATAATCCCGATGGATGGAAATTCTTTATTCATGACGCTGAGCATACATTTGGAATACAAGAAGGTGGTGGTGGTCCTGACCGAACAAGATGGTTAACTTTTAATGTGGCTCCAATCACCGGACCTTCATATTTCAATCCTGTCTGGCTGCATCAGGAACTTATGGCCAATGCTGAATACAAGATCGCATTTGCCGATGGAGTTTATAAACACCTGTTTAACAATGGAGCACTGACAGAAAGTAAATGTACAGACAGACAGTTAGAAAGAGTATCTCAGTTGGGATTCGCAGTAATCGCGGAATCAGCCCGCTGGGGTGATGTGCAAATGCACTATTATGGAGGTCCCCCACATAATACTTGGGTTTGCGGTACCATCGCCGCAGACCAGGGCGTTACGGTAGTCCCAGAGACAAAAGATGACTGGCTGGGTCTGGCAGGTCAAGGAATGGTAAGAATGAGAACCTGGATGACCGGTCGTACTAATACGGTGTTTAACTGGATCAAGGCCAGAACCTGGCTGGGCTATCCTACGATCGATCCGCCTGTATTGAATATAAACGGTTCGGCTCAGCATGGCGGTTATATTTCAGTACCCGACACATTAACTATAACCGATCCTGCCAGCGGCGGAACTATTCGTTACACGCTTGACGGAAGCGATCCTCGCGATATAGGCGGCGGAATAAATTCTTCCGCAACATCGGGCGGAGCTGCTGTAGTTTTGAACGAAACGACTCGTGTCAGGGCTCGTGTTGAATCCGGCGGGACATGGAGTGCTATAGCTGATGCGGTTTTCGCTGACGACAGAGTTGCAGGTTCGATTCGTGTCTCCGAGGTCATGTACCACCCAGCCGATCCGACACCAGCAGAAATAACCGCAACCGGTAACCCCGATCTGGCAGATGGAGATTTTGAGTTTATCGAGCTAAAAAATATCGGCTCCAATGCTGTTAACCTGAACCATGTCAAATTCACCAGGGGTATCGATTTTACCTTTGGCGATCATACACTGGCTGTAGGCGACTATGTTGTTGTTGTCAAGAATATGGCAGCTTTCCAGGCGCGATACCCAACAGTGGTATCCGGCGATATTGCCGGCCAATACGATGGCAGACTGGATAACGACGGAGATCGTGTCGAGTTTCAGGATGCAACAGGTGCGATAATTCAGAACTTCAAATTTGAAGATAACTGGTTTGAGCTAACCGATGGATTAGGTTATTCTTTGACGATGGTCAATCCGGCAAGCACCGAACCGACTGATTGGGATACCAAGGATGGCTGGCGTTCAAGCCTTCATGAAGGTGGCACACCGGCCGATGTCCCGGAGACAACTTTGGCGGCCGATAGTATTCTCATCAATGAAATATTGTCTCACTCACACGGTACTGATCCGGACTGGATCGAGCTGCACAACACAACAGGCGGTTCTATTGATATCAGCGGCTGGTTCCTTAGCGATAAGACCTATCCTTACAATGTGCGTAAATATCAGATACCTGATTCCACCATTATTACTGCTGGTGCCTATATGGTATTTGTGGGCAATACATCTTTTAACGCTGCCGTTCCTGTTGGCAGCAATGTGTCGTTCGGCCTCAGCGAAGCTGGCGAAATCTTGTATTTGTATTCGGGCCAGGGCGGTGAAGTGACCGGTTTGTACCAGACGCAGCAGAAGTTCGATGCCTCTGAAAGCGGTATTTCGTTTGGTCGTTATGAGAAAGCGGAATTGTCCGATGGGTATGACTTTACTCGCATGTTTTCGATAACGGATACGCCTCCTAATGTAAACAGCGGTCCGCTGATTTCGGATATTGTCATAACGGAAATATACTACAACCCACCGGGCGGAACCGATTACGAGTTTGTAGAATTGTATAACCGCTCCAGCTCTCTTGTGGAGCTTTGGGAATCGGTCAGTACCGAAACTTCACCGGGTGTCTTTATAACAGAGGATGTCTCATGGCGTATTGAGGGTATTGAGGGTCCAGATGACGGCTACGAATTCCCGCCAGGTACGACTATTCTGGGACACAGCTACATCCTGGTTGCCAAAGTCAAGGCAAACTACTCGGGCAGCTATGGCCCTTATGCTGGCAAACTGAACAACGGCGGCGAGCAGATCGAGCTACAGATACCCGGCGACAAGGAATACGACGAGACATATCGTTATTGGATACCGATCGATAAGATCGACTACGATGACGACGCTCCATGGCCGGTAACAATCCCAGGTGTCAGCGGACCTGATGGTGAAGGTGACTCACTGCATCGCGACGATATAAACGCTTATGGAAACGATTATTCCAACTGGAACGCGGCAACGCCGACACCAGGCTCATAGAAAAACGACAAATAAGAACTGTAACAAACTCATCCCCATCGGGGTAAGTTGTTACAGTTCTTATTATTTTTTAAAAGAAAGATTAACATGAAAGCAAAAAACCGAATAAGGATCACATTGTCTATCACTACAGTGGTGATAGCGATCTTTGCAGGATCGGCACTTGCAGAAATAAGCGGTGAACTTGGTATTCTGGACGTGTCGGGTGACAATCCGGCTACTGGCAAGCGATGGCGAATTGGTGATACTTATCGCTTAGCTTTTTATACGAGCGCTGGAACCCTCGCAACGTCGTCTGATATATCCACTTACAACGCATTCATTCAAGGCCTTGCCAATGCCACCACTGTTTATGACATCGGCGCAGATGAGGGCGTTACCTGGAAGGTCATCGGGTCGACAAATGCAGTTGACGCAATTGACAACACCTCGACCAACTGGACCGTTGAGGATCCCGGCGATCCCATATTTCTTTTGGACGGTACTACTCTCGTAGCCAACAACTACCAAGACCTATGGGACGGGGAAGTTGACCATATAATTAACCTTACTGAACAGGGAACTGTGCTTACATGGTGGCCGTGGACCGGAACATCCTTGAGTGGTACCGCAGATCGTCCTTTAGGTAAC
>CBDUSK010000203.1:0-3377 GCA_965369915.1 uncultured Phycisphaerae bacterium | reverse complement strand
TTGCTCCGATTATATCCAGCAGTTCCATAGTGATCTGACCCTGCCTGGCCCGGTTGTAATCGCGGGTCAGGGCCTCTATCATCTCGTTGGCGTTGTCGGTGGCGCTTCGCATCGCAATGACCCTGCCCAAATGTTCGCTAAGGGCCGCTTCGAGAAAGCATCCCTGTATAGCGGTGCGTATCATCATCTTCGCCAGACTGTCGAATATTTCCTCAACCGAAGGTGAGAGCAGAAAATCCTCAAACGCCAGTTCCCATGGCCAGATCACCGTCGCCCGGGTAGTAAGGTCGTCAATAAGGTCGGCCACGGGCAGAATGGTCAGGGTCTGAGTTCTCTGGCTGGCCGGTGTAAAGAACCGCGCATAGACCACACCCAGCCGACCGATCCTGCCGGCCAGATACTGATCGATAAAATCGTCGGCGATCTCTTTGGCCTGTTCGGCAGTGGGGACTTCTTCAAAATTATCGTAGCCTTTGGTTATCTCGATGCCGCGGTTGTTAAGATGAGTTATCACCTTTTTGCCCTGGGCGTAGATCTCAAGCTTTTTGCCGAAACGCCTGGCCATCTTCATATGAGTCTCGATCTGCCTGTAGATATTGCTGTTGTATCCGCCGCACAAACCGCGGTCGGTGCCTATCGCCAGTATCGCGTTGCATTTTGAATCATTGCCGTACATCAGCGGATGGGCTATCGTCTCCTCGGCGGTCACCACAAGATACGCAAGCTGAGCAAGTGAATCGTAAAAATCAATACTATCCAGCCATTTCTTATAATACTTCCGGTAGCGGACGGCGCTTACCGTCTCCATGGTGCCGGTGACCTTGCTGATATTCTCAGTCGCCCTGCATCGCTGCAATATTTGTCGTGTTCCTGCCATAGGCTTTTTCTATATTCCGAAAGAGAATTTATAGATCGTTATGTACGCTTTTATCGCTTCTTTGATATTTTCGACAAGCTCGTCGGTGATCTCGCCTTTTTCATCGAGTTCTTCGAGGTATTCAGCAGCTTCCAGCTTCAGCCAGGCAAGCAGCTCATTTATAAAATGTCCGACTGCCGAGACTTCTATCTCATCGACCAGCCCGGCGGAACCTGCCAGGATGCTTATCACCTGCTCACTTACACTAAGCGGCGAAAACTGTTTCTGTTTCAATATCTCGACCATACGTTTTCCACGCTCAAGCTGTGCCTGGGCAGCCGGGTCAAGCTCCGTACCCATCTGGGCAAAAGCCTGCATCTCTCTGAACAGGGCAAGATCAAGCCGCAGTTTCGGCGCGACCTTTTTCATAGCGCCTGGCTGGGCGTCTCCGCCTACCCGGCTGACGCTGATCCCAACATCGACAGCGGGTCTTACACCGCTCAGGAAAAGATCCCTTTGCAGATAGATCTGGCCGTCGGTTATGGAAATAATATTCGTGGGGATATAAGCCGAGACCTGTCCTTCGAGGGTCTCGATGATCGGTAATGCCGTTAGCGAGCCTTGTCCAAGATTTTCGTTTAGATTCGTGCTTCGCTCCAGCAGCCTGCTGTGAAGATAGAAAATGTCACCAGGATACGCCTCTCTTCCCGGCGGACGTCGAAGAAGCAATGACAACTGACGATATGCGATAGCGTGCTTGCTGAGATCGTCATAAACACAAAGCGTATCCTTGCCGTGCTCATACATAAAATACTCCGCTGCGGCGGTACCCGAATAAGGCGCCGCATACTGCATTGCCGCACTTTCAGATGCAGAAGCTGAGATCACAACCGTATGTTCCATGGCCCCGTATTCGGTCAGTGTTCGCACCACTTCGGCAACTGTCGATTCCTTCTGTCCGATCGCGACATAGACGCACATGACGTCTTTATCTTTCTGGTTGATGATGGTGTCCAGGGCGATAGCGGTCTTGCCCGTCTTGCGGTCGCCGATGATAAGTTCTCTTTGTCCTTTGCCGATGGGTATCATCGAATCGATACATTTAAGGCCCGTGGCCAGAGGTTTTTTAACAGGTGCTCTGTCCGCGATCCCCGGAGAAGGCGATTCCACCAGCCTGCGATCTTTACATTCGATCGGGCCTGCTCCGTCGATCGGCTCACAAAGAGCGTTTACAACTCTGCCTAACAACTCGAAACCGACAGGAACTCTCAGCACTTTACCGGTGGAACGCACTAACGAAAGCTCTCTTACCTTGAGATAGTCACCATAGATGATGGCGCCGATGGATTCTTCTTCGAGGTTGAAGACTTCTCCGATGGCCCCGTTTTCAAATTCGAGCATTTCCCCCGCCATCGCCGTATCAAGTCCGTAGATCCTGGCGATGCCGTCACCGACCTCCAGGACTTTGCCAACCCGGGCAACATCGACCTGGCTCTTATAACGCCCGATCTCCTGCTTGATCAGGGAGCTTATCTCGTTAACATCGAAATTCATCTACACAAATCCGCTAAAAATCAATACTCGTGTTTAATTCAGGTTTTCGTTCTCCGAAAGAGACGTTCCTTTGATCTTTATGCTCGATCTTTTCATGACCGTATCCACCGCACGTTTCAGTATCGTCCTTATCGAGTTATCGATAACCCGGTCACCTTTTTTTATAATGATCCCTCCGATTATCATCGGGTCGATATGGACCGAAAGTTTTACCCTGCCGTTTATCGCTTTGCCGATATCGGTTTTGAGTTTTTGGACCATTTCATTGTCGGGAGCCCCGGCCATGGTAACCTCCACCAGGCAGCGCTGTTGATAGACGTCCACAAGAGCCTCATACTTATCAGAGATACTCGTAAGAAAGTTCATCCGGCTGCGCCTGGCCAGCACACTTAAAAAATCAAGGGTAAGCTCGTTGACCCGGCCGCCGAAAACCCTGCGGATGATCTTGCTTTTTTCGGTGCCCTTGATGGTCTGGAGTCTTAAAAGCGTCGCGAAATCGGGTTCTGCACTTAGGACCTTCTGCACCTGGGCCAGGTCCGCCATTACCTGTTCCACAAGGTCAGCCTCTTCAGCCAGCTCGAACATCACCTCGCTGTATATTTCGCGAATAACATGTTTTACGGATTCAGACATATCTTATCCGGACGAATCTTTATTTTTAATTTCTTCCTGACTTAAACGTTTTACGGCCTGGTCTATAAGTTTCTGATTGTCAGCCTCGTCGATGGTCTTGCCCAGAACATCCTGTCCGAGCTTAAGGATGATTTCACCGGCCTGGATCCAAAGCTGCGCCTGGGCCTCGCTTTGCTGTCTTTCCAGGCCCGTTTCGGCCTTGAGTTTCATCGCTTCTATCTCACTGCCGGCCTTAGCGATTATTTCTCTGCCCTGGTTTTCCGCTTTTTTGACATACTCGGCTATTATCTTTTTGCCTTCGTGTCCGACATCGTCAAGTTTCGCGTTGTAATCG
>CBDUSK010000202.1:0-3389 GCA_965369915.1 uncultured Phycisphaerae bacterium | reverse complement strand
ATCAATGCAAAGCAATGGGGAGATAGCTATTTCAGATCGTTTTGGATTTTTTTGGTCAGAATCTGATCAATTGCCAAAGTCTGTCACAATTATGACGCGAAAGGGCGATCAATATAAGGTTCAATTCGTCAAGGCCGATGAAAACGGCTGTACTCTGAAGTTTTATCCTCTACCAAGGGCTAAACTGATCAGGACACCAAAACCCGGTGTGCAGGATGAAGCTTTAAGCACGAACGAATCATCTGAGGAAATGGTATCCGGCGCAGGTGTTATCGAAGTAGAAGATCCGGTTCACGATTTCGGAAAGGTTGGGTTTAATAATTATTATAATTGCCAATTCAAGTTCAAAAATATCGGCCAAGGCCCCCTGCATATCAGCAAGATCAAAAGCAGCTGCGGCTGTGCCGTGGCGGAATTAGACAAAAAGACCTATGCTCCGGGCGAATCCGGGACCGTCAAAGTAAAATATCACTCCCCCAGAAAAGAAGGACCGGTAACAAAATATCTCTACATCCTAAGCGATGACAAAAAACATCCATCGACGAATTTAGTCATAAAGGCCACGGTCGAGTCAAAGGTGGCGGTCGATCCGGAAAAATTAGTGCTTTCTTTAAGAGAAGAAAACGCCGGCCTGGATTCTATCACCCTGACCAGCAAAGACGGCCGGGCATTTTCGATAAAAAAGTTCCTTGTCTCAAAAAATATCATAACCTTGGATTTTGACCCGGCACTGGAAGCGACAAAGTTCGTACTGAAACCAAAAGTCGATCTGGAAAAACTGAAAAAAACCAAAAAAGGAGCTGTTATATTCTACCTGACCCATCCTGAGAATGACCAGCTTATTGTAAACTTCGCCGTCGAGGCCTCTTTTGCGGTTTCACAACAACAGATCTACATCAGGAACGCCGAACCGGGAAAGATAATAACCAGAGATATCTGGGTAACGAGCAAATATGCCGAGAAAGTTAATATCGAATCGGTAACCTCAAAAAATAATTTCATGGAAGTCATCGCCCGGCAACCGGAAGCTGACCGCGTCAAGCTCAGCATCCGGATCACTCCCCCCGCTCCTTCAAAAGGATCGACCTATTTTTCCGATGAACTCAGGATCAACCTCAAAAACGGCGAGGACCTTATCGTTCGATGTAAGGGCTGGTTAGCAAAGTAACCACAAAACCGAAAAAAACGTATATCAGGCGGGCATTTTTGTCTCTATCCGTTCTTTATCGCCGCCTGCGCTGCTGCCAGTCTTGCTATCGGCACCCGGAACGGCGAACACGAAACGTAGTTCATCCCCGCCCGATGACAAAAATCTATACTCGACGGCTCGCCGCCGTGCTCGCCGCAGATACCGACCTTAAGGTTCTTTTTGGTCATCCTGCCAAGATCGATACCGATAGTAACCAGTTTACCCACTCCCGTTTGGTCCAGTGTCTGGAACGGGTCTTTTTCATAGATCTCTTTTTTGACATATTCGCCTAAGAACTTGCCCGCGTCGTCACGCGAAAATCCCATAGTCATCTGCGTCAGGTCGTTCGTCCCGAAGCTGAAGAATTCCGCCTCGGTTGCGATCTCGTCAGCGGTTAAAGCTGCACGCGGGACCTCGATCATCGTACCGATTATATACTTGATAGTCGTCTTTCTTTCCTTGAAGATCTGCTTGATCTCGTCGATGACATCTTTTTTCACTAAGGCTAATTCCTTCACCGAACCGACCAGCGGGATCATTATCTCCGGCAGCACGATCTTTTTTAATTTCTTGACGTTAAGCGCCGCCTCGATGATCGCCCGTACCTGCATCTTGTAGATAGCCGGATACGTAACCGCTAATCGGCAGCCGCGATGACCCAGCATCGGGTTGAATTCGTGCAGCTTTTCGACTTCCTCGGCCACCTTCTTCGGAGTAACCTTCAGACGTTTTGCCATTTCCTTCTGTGAGGCACTATCCTGAGGCAAAAACTCATGCAGAGGCGGGTCAAGCAGACGGATCGTTACCGGCAGGGCCGCCATCGCCTTGAATATTCCCTCGAAATCCTTACGCTGATAAGGCAGCAGTTTCTTTAATGCGCCTTCGAACTGCTTTTTGGCGCCCGAGTATTCCTTTGTGATAGCTTTTTTTTCCTTGTCGGACCCAGCGGCATCGAGTGCATCCAGCATTTCCGCGTAATCATCGGCAGCTAAGATCATCGAACGGACAGGCCAGATACGCTCACCTTCGAAGAACATGTGTTCGGTCCGGCAAAGGCCGATACCTTCCGCACCGAACTGCCGCGCTCTTACCGAGTCGGCCGGCGTGTCGGCATTGGTCCTTACCTTCAGCTTGCGTATCTTGTCGCATATCGCCATGAACTTGCCGAACTCACCGCTCAATGTCGGCTCGACCGTTGCGAGTGAGCCCTTTATGACCTGCCCTGCCGAACCGTCGAGACTGAGCCAGTCGCCTTCCTTGAAGGTTACCTTGCCCGCGGTGAATTTCTTCGCCTTTTCGTTTATGTTAAGGTCGCTGACCCCCGCAACGCAGCACTTGCCCATGCCCCGGGCTACCACCGCTGCGTGACTTGTCATCCCGCCGCGTGCGGTAAGGATCCCCTGAGCAGCGTCCATGCCGCCGATATCTTCGGGGCTGGTCTCCATGCGGACTAAGATAACTTTTTTGCCTTTTTTCTTCCAGGCTTCCGCGGCCTCGGCGGTAAATACCACCTGCCCGACCGCCGCCCCGGGTGAAGCCGGCAGACCACTCGCAACGACGGTGCGCTTTGCCTTCGGGTCGAAAGAAGGATGCAAAAGATGGTCAAGTTGCTCGGGCTCGACTCTCGTAACTGCGACTTTCGGAGTGATAAGCCTTTCTTTGACCATATCGACCGCACATTTTATCGCCGCCGCCGCCGTGCGCTTCCCCGTCCGTGTCTGCAGGATGTAGAGTTTGCCTACCTGGATGGTGAATTCCATGTCCTGCATGTCCCTGTAATGTTTTTCGAGTTTTGTCATAAAGCCGGTAAGCTGCTTGTAGCATCCGGGCATTACGCCGCGGAGCTTTTTCAAAGGAAGCGGCGTCCTGATACCAGCGACGACGTCTTCGCCCTGTGCGTTCATCAAAAACTCACCGTAGAATTCCTTCTTGCCCGTGCTCGGGTTGCGGGTAAAGCATACACCCGTCCCGCAGGTCTCACCCATATTGCCGAATACCATCGCCTGGACGTTCACCGCCGTCCCCAAAAGACCCGTGATATTGTTGAGCTGCCTGTACTTAACGGCTCGCGGGATGTCCCACGAACCGAACACAGCGTTGATCGCCAGCCGAAGCTGGGTAAATCCATCTTGCGGGAAGAGTCTGCCGATGTGCTTTTTATAAACCGCTTTGTACTTATCGACCACTTCCTTAAGCTGCT
>CBDUSK010000201.1:0-3416 GCA_965369915.1 uncultured Phycisphaerae bacterium | reverse complement strand
CGCGGCATTAACTTTGCCTGGGTGCAATGCGTCATCTCAAAAAGGTTCAGGCGATGGTTTGAATGGTAAGAAACCCAATATCCTCTTCATCATCGCCGATGACCAATCGCCGTTTGATTTGAAGAGGTATAACCGGGATTCGACTCTGGATACGCCTGTTCTCGACGAACTGGCGTCGGAGGGGATGGTGTTCGACGGAGCCTATCATATGGGCTCGTGGTCCGGGGCGGTTTGTACGCCGTCGCGTCATATGGTCATGAGCGGACGGACAGTCTGGCACATTCCAGATAAACGCGGAAAGAAAGGCAACCCGCTGGCAAACGACACAAAAATGGTGCCTGCCGATCTGGCCGAGAACACGATGGCAGCGATATTCAACCGGGCAGGATATGCCACTATGCGAACCTGTAAGAAGGGCAACAGCTATAAGGCAGCAAACGAGAAGTTCACGGTTCGCCATGACAGCACTATGCGCGGCGGAACCGATGATACGGGTAGTGCCTGGCACGCCGAGCAGGTGCTCAATTATCTAAACGACCGGCAGGCAAATAAAGACAACAAACCGTTTATGATCTATTACGGCTTTTCGCATCCGCATGATCCACGCAACGGTAAGATAGATCTGCTTGCTAAGTACGGTTCGGTAAACCACAAGAACAAAAAGACTCTTCCACCGGCAAATCCGAATCAACCGGCACTGCCGGTGAACTATCTTCCAGCCCATCCATTCCATCACGGACATCCCGGGCTGCGCGATGAGGTCAAAGTCAGCGGCGTGTGGGAAAAGCGAGACGAGCGTACTATCCGAAATGAGCTTGGCCGTGAGTTTGCCTGTAGTGAGAATATCGACATCCAGATCGGACGGGTGCTCAAGAAACTCGACGAGATTGGCGAACTTGATAACACCTACATCTTCTATACCGCCGACCACGGTATCGCTATCGGCCGTCACGGCTTGCAGGGTAAACAGAACCTGTACGAACACACATGGCGCATCCCTTTCATTGTCAAAGGCCCCGGCATCAAGGCCGGGTCCAGGGTCCAGGGCAATATTTACCTGCTCGACGTGCTTGGAACTATCTGCGATCTGGCGGGTATTGAGGCTCCCAAAACGGTTGAGAGCAGCAGCTTTCGTCCGGTGCTTGAGGGCAAGCGGGACACCGTTCGCGATGTTCTCTACGGCGTCTATTGCGGCGGCACTAAGCCGGGCATGCGATCTGTGCGCAAGGGCGATTGGAAGCTGATCAAGTACGACGTTATGAAGGGCAAGGTTCGTAAGACGCAGCTGTTCAACCTGAAAGATAATCCCGATGAACTGCTCAAGGAACACCACGACGCGGCGGTTGTCAAGCTGACGGGAAACACCCCAAAGGCCAACCAGGTCAACCTGGCTGACGATCCGAAATACGCTGATAAGTTAGCCGAGATGGAAGGGCTGCTGCTGTCGGAAATGAGGCGGCTTGACGATCCGTACCGCCTTTGGGATCAGCCGGATGATGGACTGGAACGGACCAGGAAAGCAGCTCCAAAAAGTCAAAGTCCAAAGGGACAGAAAGGCAGAAAGACAAAGAAATGAACAAATCAAAGTTAACAAGGCGTGGTTTTCTGAAAGCTTCGATGGCAACTGCAATTGCTTTGCCAGGTTGTATGCCCGGCACAGTTGACAAGCCATACGCCTCAAAGTCGAAAAAACCGAACATTGTTTATATCCTTGCCGACGATCTTGGTTACGGCGACGTTTCCTGTCTTAATGAAAACGGAAAGATCAAAACCAAAAATATCGATTCAATCGCCAAAGCGGGCATGAGATTTACCGATGCGCACTCAGGCTCTGCGGTGTGTACGCCGACACGCTACGGCATAGTAACAGGAAGATATGCATGGCGAACGAAATTAAAAGGCGTACTCGGCGGATGGTCGAAACCGCTGATAAAACCTGACAGAATGACGGTGGCCTCGATGCTAAAAGCAAACGGGTACAACACCGGGTGTGTGGGTAAGTGGCACCTGGGATGGGAATGGAAACTTACAAACAAAAACGCAGATGTTGAAAACTGGAAACTGGATGCAAAGAACGTTGACTTTAGCAAACCGATAACCAACGGACCGACAACTCGGGGATTCGATTATTATTTCGGCATCCCAGCTTCACTGGATATGACGCCTTATGTGTATGTTGAAAACGACATGCCGACAGCGGTTCCCGACAGGACAATTGACGGATCGAAGGGCAAAAAGTTTTGGCGCAAAGGAGCGATCTCGCCGGACTTCGAACACATTGATGTTCTGCCAACATTAACGAAAAAGGCGGTCGGTTTTATCGAAAGACAATCGGCTGACAAACCTTTCTTTATGTACTTCCCGCTGACGGCGCCGCATAAACCTATAATGCCAAGCAAAGAGTTTCAGGGCAAAAGCGGATTGAACGAATGGGGTGATTTTGTTTTGCAGGTCGACTGGACGGTTGGCCAGGTACTAAAAGCTCTAAAGCGAAAAGGCCTTGAAGACAACACGCTTGTTATATTTACAAGCGACAACGGAGCGACGCCGGGCGCCGATTTTGCTTATTTGGAAAAATATGGACATGATCCAAGTTATGTTTTCAGAGGTCACAAAGCCGATATATTCGAAGGCGGGCACCGGATACCGTTTGTCGCGAAATGGCCCGGCAAGATCAAGCCGGGTTCTAAAAGCGATGAAACCATCTGCCTTACCGATCTAATGGCAACCGCTGCCGATATTATAGATCACAAGCTGCCTGACAATGCAGGCGAAGACAGCGTAAGCATACTACCGGCATTGCTTGGAGAAAGATACAGCAAGCCGCTTAGAGAAGCTACCGTGCACCACTCTGCACACGGATACCTTTCGATACGCATGGGCAAGTGGAAACTGGAACTGTGCCCCGGCTCAGGCGGCTGGAGTTATCCGCGCGAAGACAGATCCGAGACAAAAAACTTGCCGCCGATACAACTTTACGATCTTGAAAAGGATATCGAGGAAACAACAAACGTCCAGCACAAGTATCCGGAAAAAGTCAAAGAGCTAACCGATCTGCTGCAAAGTTACGTTGATCGCGGCAGAAGCACACCCGGAAAAAACCAGACAAACGAAAATAAAACTCCCATAAGGAAAAATTGATCTTGCAAAAAGAAAATCATGTTTTGTAAACGTTTAAATGGGAAATGTCAATTAGAGAAGATTTGGAAAAGGAAAAGGGATATTTATGAACCGACGTGAATTTATCAGAAATGCCAGCCTCGGTGCGGTATCACTGCCGATGGCCGGGTGTTCGTTATCTTTTGCCAGGGGCAAGGGCTTAAAGCAACGAAAACCTAATTTGCTTTTTATCTGGACCGATGAGCAGCGGGCAGACACTATGGCCGCCTATGGAAACACAAAGATACACGCACCGA
>CBDUSK010000200.1:0-3428 GCA_965369915.1 uncultured Phycisphaerae bacterium | reverse complement strand
GCGTATAAGTTCGAAAATATCGATGTCGAGACAGACGGCAGGGAAGTGTATGATTTTGACGGGAACGTGTTTATGTTTTACGTGGTCAAACTCGATGACTACCGCGAATTTATGAAAGTAAGAAGTCCGAAATGGCAGACCGTAACGCTGCCGGCCGCAAAGTTCAGGGAGTTGGCAGTACCGGCGAGACAGTTTTTGTTCGGATAAAAGCTAATGAATACTGTAATAAATAAACTTGCAGAGCAGGTTCTAAATGATCAGTTGCTGGACAGAGGGCAGATAGACAGTCTTTGCGCAGAAAGCCAGAACGATCCTGACGATCTGTTGTACTGGGCGAATAAGATGCGGCAGAAATTTTTCGGCAATAAGATCAAGGTCTGTTCGATCGTACCCGGCCGGCTTGGCGGCTGCAGCCAGGATTGCAAGTTTTGTGCCCAGTCTGCGCGGTATGATACGGCGATCGAAAAAAAACCGAAGGTCCTGAGCGATGAAGAGATATTAAAAGCGGCAGCGGCAGCCAGGGATAAAGGTGTGGGCAATTTCGGCATAGTCTATTCCGGCAAAGCGGTCAGTGAATCTGAACTGCAGCGGCTGGAAAAGCTCATCAAAACAATAACTCAAGAGTATGGACTTGGTGTTTGTGCGTCACTTGGGATCATCAATAGCGAACAGATGAAAAGATTGGCAAAGGCAGGGCTGAAACGCTACAACCATAACCTGGAAACATCCGAAAGACATTTTAAGGATATCGTAACTACCCATAAGTACGCCGACAGGGTTAACGCAATTAAAGCCGCTAAGCAGGCGGGCCTTGGAATATGTGCGGGCGGAATTTTCGGTATCGGTGAAACCCAAAACGACCGGGTCGATATGGCGCTTGCTTTAAGAGAACTTGACGTCGATACTGTACCGATGAATTTCCTGCATCCGATCGAAGGGACACCGCTGGCAGAAAAAGAAACTCTGAAACCAAAAGAAATACTAAGGATCATCGCACTTTATAGATTTATGCTGCCTAAAGTGAATTTAAAAGTCGCAGGGGGAAGGACACTGAACCTTCGCGATATGCAGAGCTGGATCTTTTACGCCGGCTGTACTTCGATCCTCAGCGGGAATTATCTTACCACCTCCGGCAGGGCGGTAGAAGATGATATGCAGATGTTAACCGACCTTGGTCTGGAGGCTGAGTAGTGCGTATAATAGCGGGTACAAAACGAGGGATGAAGCTTTTGCCGCCGAAGAATTATAACACCCGGCCGATCACGGACCGGGTAAAGGAGTCACTTTTCAGTGTGCTTTATAAATACGATATTATCGAAGGGGGCGTTGTCGCTGACCTTTTCTGCGGTACAGGCTCGTTGGGACTCGAAGCGATCAGCAGGGGGGCGAAGTGGGTCACTTTTGTGGAAAAAGACTCGAAGGTCACATCTATACTCGAACGCAATATCGAAAAGGCAGGTTTTGTAGCAGAATCAAAAGTCATACGTGCCAACGCTTTTAAGATCGGCGCACCGATCGAGGTCGAAGGTCCCGCGGAGGAAAAATATAACTTTGTTTTTGTCGACCCGCCCTATATGATGAGCACACATACTGATACCGATTCACAACTGGGAAGACTTTTATTGGGCTTGTGTGAGCAGCTCGCAGATTGGGCGATCGTATCGGTCAGAACACATAAAGGCTCGGTCCTGCTGGATGAATACGGCAGGTTAAAGATCATCGACAAACGGCAGTGGGGCAATATGGCGATAACACTGCTGCAGTTAGGTGACTGATCAATGACAAACAGACAAGCGGCAATAGAGATCATCAGAACACTTGGAAAGGAAGGCTTCCGTGCTCTTCTGGCAGGTGGGTGTGTGCGCGACAGGCTGCTTGGCAGGGCTGCGAAGGATTACGACGTGGTCACAGATGCCAGACCACAGGAGATCATAAAACTTTTCCGCAGGACACTAAAGATCGGCGCAAAATTCGGCGTCGTCATGGTGATGATCCACAAGCAGAAGATCGAGGTTGCGACTTTTCGCACGGAATACGGATATGCCGACGGCCGGCATCCCGGTAGTGTCAAATTCAGCGATGCAAAAAATGACGCCGTCCGTAGAGACTTCACCATAAACGGCATGTTTTATGATTTCGCGGCCGGGAAAGTGATCGATCATGTCGGCGGACAGGCTGATCTGGAAAATCGGCTCATTCGCACCATCGGAAATGCCAGTGAACGCTTCGGTGAGGATTATTTGAGGATGCTCCGCGCTGTAAGGTTCAGTACGCAGTTGGGATTTGTTATCGAGAAAAAAACTTTCAAGGCGATCTGCCAACACGCACCGAAGATCACAAAGATCAGCGGCGAACGGATCTCAATGGAACTCGAGGCGATCCTGTCGAACCCGAATCGGGCCAACGGGGCATCAATACTTCTCGAAAGCTCTCTGGCTGGAGCGATATTTAAGGGGTTTACCACTGCCGATGCCGAATTCGGAATTTGCGTTCTGAGGTATTTGCGAAAAAGAATCGATTTTCCGCTCGCTCTGGCAGGTCTCTTTGCCCGGTGCGAAACAGGATTTGTCATGGACCGGTGCGCTGCGTTGAAACTGAGCGGGGCGCACAGAAAACACCTGCGTTTTTTGCTGACGCATCGACAGCGTCTGTTGGATGTAGAGATGGGGCTGGCGGATCTGAAGCTGCTGCTTGCGAAGCCGTATTTTTGGGACCTGCACGAATTTCAAAAGGCTATACAAAAGGCAAATGCCGAAACGATAAAACCACTTAGCGATATAAAAAACCGTGCACAAGCTCTTAAGGGAAAAGAGCTCAGGCCTAAGCCGCTGCTCAATGGACATGAGCTTATAGCTCTGGGCGTTCAGTCCGGGCCTATGGTCGGACTTGTCTGCGAGGAAATGTACATCGCACAATTAGGAGAAAAGATCCATACTCCCGATCAGGCAAGGAATTGGGTCGCCAGGTGGCTCAAAAAACACAAGCGAGTAGAATAGAACTTTATGCGCCTCTCAGCAGGATTTTTCCAGGATAGGCTTGGATTATCTCTTGCCGGGGCCGGTGTTTTTTGGTAATCTGTCATCGAACGGGGCCTTAGCTCAGTTGGGAGAGCGCTTGCATGGCATGCAAGAAGTCGAGGGTTCGAATCCCTTAGGCTCCATTTTCAGGTCATTTTTACATAGCGGTCAGTGCGGTGATCTCGGCTTCTGCAAGTGGTCTGTTTTTCCTCCTTTCAATTCTACCCTTATAATATCAAAATTCTGCCCTGATTACAACAGCTCGGCAGTTAAAACCTGACCGATTATAGGACCCAGGTGTTTTATAAGTACACAAACGGCACTAATCGCGAAATCATCGGCTTTATTTATGTCTTTACCGTGCCGATTTTCATTAATATCCCCATTTAAATTGACGAAAGTTAAGATATA